>JBIKIB010000094.1:0-11063 GCA_044361845.1 Chitinophagaceae bacterium
CTCACCTGAAAAAGCGGCTATCCTGCAACGATATTTCAAAACGGGCAAAGGGGAATATGGAGATGGCGACAAATTCCTGGGTTTGACCGTACCGCAACAAAGACAAATAGCCAAAAGATTCAAGACCATTGCGCGTAAAGAAGATATCATCGGCCTGCTCGATGCAGCATACCATGAAGAACGCCTCACCGGAATATTCATCCTCATCCACAAATTCACTGAAGCGAGAAAAAAAGGGAACGAAAAAGAATGGGTCGACCTATACCTTTCAAAAACGCCACGCATCAATAACTGGGATCTTGTGGATGCTTCAGCACCGGTCATCTTAGGCCAGTGGCTAAAAGACAAGGAAAGGCATATCCTGTACGAATTGGCGAGGTCTCCCCTGCTATGGGACAACCGCATTGCCATCATCGCTACGCTGCCGTTCATTCGTGCTGGAGATCATGACGACATCCTCAGGCTGGCGGAGATGATGCTCACGCATCCCCACGACCTCATGCATAAGGCGACAGGATGGATGCTCCGGGAGGCCTGGTGCAGGGATCCGCATGCGGTGGAAACATTCCTCGAAAAATTCATCTACCGCATGCCCCGGACCATGCTGAGATATGCGATTGAAAAAATGCCGGAAGCCCAACGAAAAGGCATTCTCAAAAAGAAATGATCGTACCCGCTTCTGATGCACGTTCACCAGCACATCCCGTTGGAAAACTTCAAACCCTTGGGCGCACGACATATCAGATGGCAACCGCCCTAAGCATGATGATGTAACCACCATCTATCGCAGGCATTCAATACAGCTGATCGCTATTGATGACAATGCCAGTACGAAATCCTCGTCATTTATGTTGCATCCGCAGAGATTATTTGACGCATTCTGGCTAGCACTGATCGGGTTTCCGATGCATTTCAGCGGGGGCTATCGAAACATTGGTGGCGCTGCCCCACACTTAAAAATGTATCGGGTTTCCCAAAGGGACAGCCAATTAAGATGCCGATCAAGTTCTACAAGATATCGGAGGGGGAGTAACAGAAAAAGGAGGGCGATTGCCCTCCTCTTTGCTTTTATGATATAAGACGCGGATCAGTACCCGGAATTTTGAACCAGTTTTTTATTCACGTCCATCTCCCTTTGCGGGATCGGCATGATCAGTTTAGGGGAATTCCAGGCAAAGGATCCGACGGATTGCTGCAAACGCTTCGCATCAGGAATGATGTGTCCCTCGAAAGCTAGTTCGAGTTTCCTTTCCTTGGTGATGGCATCGAGTGTCACTGCTGCCAGGGGTTGAAGTCCTGCGCGGGCACGGATGATGTTGACATCAGTCAAAGGTGCCGCACCAACGGATGTGCTGTTGCGGAAGTTGGCTTCGGCGCGGGTCAGGTACATCTCGGCGAGACGAATGACAGGCACATCACCGAAGCGATCCAGATGCTTCATGGTATAGTAGTTGCCGCCGGAGAGCACAAAGTAGTTGCGCTTGTCACCCGCCTCGTACATGGCGATATGCGCAGCCTTTATCTTACAGTCACTGCGTCCTGCCGTTCCGGGCATGCCACCGATGGTCCGACCGTAATACGTATTGATGGAATTTGCGCCATCCTGTGCTGTTACTTTGATGCCGAACAGGTATTCTGACGGCATGGCTCCACCGTTGTTGATGAACGTGAACCACAATTTGGTGAAGTCTGAATTCAACGTACGGCCACTGCCAGCGATCACGCGGTTTGCTGCTGCGCCGGCTTCTGTGTAGTTTTTATTCATCAGGTGAACGCGCGACAGCATTGCGGCCGCTGCCCACTTGTTGGCATAGAAACTATTGGAAGAAGGCAGCAAGGATTCCGCTTTTGTCAGATCGGCAATGACCTGGTCGTACACGGCTTTCACTGTAGCGCGGGCCTTGTAGTCCTCATCTGTGATTCCACGGGTCGGTGTCAACACCAGAGGAACACCAGGGTTCGTATTGGCATCACCATCCCCTACTGCTTTAGCGAAAAGACGCACCAGTTCGAAGTAATTGATCGCCCTGATGAATAGCGCTTCCCCTTCGACTGAATTCTTCTTCGCAGGCGATGACGTGACTTTGTCGATGGCGCTGAGCACGTTGTTGCTGCGGTTGATCGTGTTGTATGCAGCCGCCCAAGTGCCGGTGGCAAATGAATTGTTAGAGACCATGAGTCCGTTGTAGGCATCATTAAGACCGGCGAAAGTGCCGGTGAAGTTGATGTCGGCGGAGTTACCCATCAGATCGTTGAGGACCATGATCTCACCTCCATAACCGGCTGCACTTTGCAGACCATCATATGCACCGATCAGGGTGACCAGTACATCCCCTTCCGTATTGAGGGCTCTTTCCTCCGAAATGCTCTGGTACGGCCCGATGTCGAGCCGCTTCTCGCAACCGACAGAGAGGATACCCGAGGCCGCGATGACCGTCAGATACTTTCCTATTTGCATATTGTGAAATTTCATGTGCTGAGATTATTTGGATTAGAAATTAACATTGATGCCCACCAGGAAAGTACGAGGCTGGGGCGGGGTATAGAAATCATTACCCTTGGCAATGTTTGAGTCGAAGGAGTCAGCGTTGACTTCAGGATCCCAATATGGATACTTGGTGAAGGTCATCAGGTTCTGGGCTGACACATAAAGCCTCAGCTTCTCCATCCTGACTTTCTTCAGCATGCTGCCGGCGAAAGTATAACCGAAGGTGATGTTCCTAAGGCGCATGTATGCTCCGTCGACGATATAACGACTGCTCGCCTGTGATCCGTTGACCCTGTAGAGCCTAACCTGAGGGATGTCGGTGACATCACCTGGCTTTCTCCAACGACGCATCTGGTCGATCGTGTTGTTATCTTCGTACAGCATACTGGCGGAAGAATAACGACCCATACCGAAGATGTTGTTTTGGTTTCCGGCAACACCGTTGAAGAATACGGAAAGATCGAAACCCTTGTAAGAGAAATTATTCGTGAACCCATAGATGAAATCTGGATTGGGATCACCTACGACCATGCGCTGCGCTTCGCTGTAGATGGCCGTTGTCGCCCTGTCGCGGGTTCCGTCAGCCTTGAGGGTGTTCTTGTAGAACAGTGCGTTACCATTTGCGGGGTCCACACCGGCAAACTCAGGAGTGAAGAAAACACCCACATTATACCCTTCTTCCACACGGTTCATGCTGCTGACACCACCTTCGATGATCTGTCCCTGGATATCCGTGACCTTGCCCTTGTTCAGTGCAAGGTTCACGTTGGTGGACCATTTGAATTTACCAACAAGATTTTGGGTGTTCAAAACGAATTCCCATCCTTTGTTCTCCAACTTGCCCACGTTCCTCACCTGACTGGCGAAGCCCGTTGATGTTGGGATATTTACGTTCAACAAAAGACCAGTGGTGTTCTTGGTGTAGTAGTCGATCTCACCCGTGACACGGTTATTGAACAGACCGAAGTCAAGGCCGATGTCAACCTGTGTGGTTGTTTCCCAGCTCAAATCAGGGTTGGACAGCTGAGAAGGACGCTGACCAGCAGCACCTGCGTATCCAGCATCCCCGGTAAAGAGCCCCAATTGTGGGAAGTTACCGATCTCAGCATTACCCACGATGCCATAAGACGCACGGAGCTTCAGGAAGCTGACCACGTCGAAGTTGCGCATGAACTTCTCGTTGGTGATGATCCATCCGGCAGATACGGCAGGAAAGAAACCCTGACGGGAATTCTTACCGAACCTGGAGGACTGATCAATACGTCCGCTCAAAGAGAGGATGTAGTTGTCCATGAACGTGTAGTTCGCGCGGGCGAAATAAGAAAGAAAGCGGAAATCAGACTGGGTAGAAGAACCGCCTGACTTGGTGGCCGCACTGGCGATCTTGGTGTAGGAATTGGATGGGAAATCCGTTCCTTCCGTAAAGCTGTACTTGGCTTGAGACTCCTGATACTGCATACCAAGGGTTGCATTCAGGTTATGCGCCTTCTTATTGTAATTGTAGCTGAAATAAGTGTTCGTATTGAAATTGGTGATGAAGGCAGAGTTATTGCTGCCGACGCCTCGTGATGCACGGGTTTGGTTGCGGATAGTCTGTGATTGGTAGTATCCTTCCTCATTTTGACTGAGGTAGTCGACTCCGAATTCAGACCTGAAATAGAGCCCCGGAAGGATCTTCGCTTGTGCGTAGGCGTTACCGAAAGTCCTGTACACGTCCTGTGTGTATTTCGCATACTTCACAGTGAGGAGGGGATTATAGTAAACGGGGATGTTGACGTCACCAGGAGGTGTTCCCGCATCGAGTCCTGTGTTAGGGTCGATGAAAGGCGTCATCGGCATGAGTGCGATGGCCTGCAGCGGGTTTGAGAAGGCATTATCGTCAGGAAGACGCCTATTGTATGTACGCGACAAGCTGAGTGAAACACCCACATCCAGCCAGTCATTGGCTTTTTGATCCAGGTTCAGGCGACCCGTGGAACGCACCAGTTTGTTACCAACGATGGTACCGGACTGCTCCAGGTGCTGGAATGAAGAAAAGAACTTCGTTTTGTCGGTACCACCGCGGATCTGAAGATCTGCCTGGCGATACGGTCCTTTTTGGAAAACCACATCCTGCCAATCATATGTTTTCTTGGGATCTTTTGACCACTCGCCGTAGCTGTAATAATCCATGACGTCGTTCTTCACATAGGACGTCCAGCTGTCAGGATCGGAAGGATTATACCCGGCAAGGTTATCGCGGTAAAGTGCCCCTTCGAGGATCAGCTCAGCATATTGTTCGGAGTTGAGCATCTCCAGGCGCTTGGTTGCTTCAGCATAACCTGTCTGTACATTCAGCGTTACATTCGTTTTACCGGCCTTTCCACGCTTGGTGGTGATCAGTACCACACCATTGGCGGCACGGGCACCATAGATCGCGCCCGCTGATGCATCTTTCAATACTTCAATGGATTCAATGTCGTTGGGGTTGATGTCCGTGAGCGGATTCATATCACCGCCGTAAGAACTTTGATCGTTCGCTGTCATGGGAATACCATCCAGCACAAACAAAGGCTGGCTGCTGGCACTGATGGATGAATTACCCCTGACCCTGACCGTAACGGCCTGACCCAGTTTACCGGATTGTGCATTGACAAAAACACCGGCCGCTTTACCCTGGAGGGCCTGGTCAACACTGGCCAATGGCACGTTCTCAATATCCTTGGCCTTGACACGGGCAATATTACCCGTGAGTTCACGGCGGATCTGAGATCCACCGAATCCTGTCACCACCACTTCCGAAAGGGCTTTGGTGTCAGGAGACAGGGAAATCTGCATCGCCGCGCCTGTGACAGGAAGCTCCCGCTGCTCGAAACCTACAGCGGTCACCACCAACACATTGCCCGGTGTTGCCGTGATCGAAAAATTCCCTAAAGCATCGGTAGCCACCGCATTCGAGGTGTTTTTTACCGTGATGGTGGCTGAAGGGACCGGACTTCCACTTTCGTCCGTCACCTTGCCCTTGACCGTGATGTTTTGTGCCATGACCGTCGCAGACATGAACACCCACATCAGAAATGTCTGAAGCAGCGTTTTCTTCATAAACGTTGATTTTGCTTTGACGATAACAAACATGTTAACGCAAAGGGTTTTGAAATTAAAAAATCATGTTTTTGTACCAGATAGAAAGGTTTTTTGGAAATAAACCTAAAAAAAAATCATTCAGATCATAAGGATAAACAAAGATGTGTTGATTTTGTCAAAAAGAGTTTATATATAGAAAATTGATATATGAAAATTATCGTATCATTTTGCTAATTTAATGTTAACAACATCAAATTTAAAGGAAAGTTTTATAATGTCATTTCTTCAAACGCCTTGACATAAAAAAATTCCCCGGAAAAACCGGGGAACATACCAATTGTAAACCTATGAACGATTTTTGACGATCTGTCATGCTCTCACATGAACAGGATGGATGTTCTGAATTTGTATGCAGCAGGGCTAACGATTACCGCATATAAATATATTTTAAACCTTAAAAAAGTCCACTACAAAGGTGAAATTAATGACATTTGTCAATAATAACTACCCATAGATGCCTCTGAAGGGGGAATTACCAACGATTCCTCGCAGAATTTTCGTACCTTCATGTGTGTCATATGTCCGCTGAAGGGTCTCATAAACAATTCACCGAAGACAATACACCTAAACAAAATCAATACCGCATGGCCGATTCATGGAACAAAAAGGAAAGAGAAAAAAAGAAACAACAGAATAAAAAAGAGAAGATAGAACGGAAAAAAGAACGTAAGGAATATTCAGGAAGCAGAGGCCCTGAAAGCATGATCGCCTACATCGATGAAAATGGCAACCTCACGTCCACCCCACCCGACAGAACCCAGCAGCGTCGGGAATACAATCTTGAAGACATTGAGATCAGCGTACCAAGGCAACGGCCGATGGACCCTGAAGACCTTATCCGATCAGGTGCTATCACTTTTTTCAATGACGCAAAAGGATTCGGTTTCATCACTGATGAAAAGAGTGGTGAAAGAGTATTCGTTCATATCAGCGCACTGCTTGGTCCGGCAGGTGAAGGCACCAAAGTGACCTATGAAGTGGAAATGGGACCAAAAGGCGCCAATGCCGTGAACGTAACCCCTGTGGCTTGAGTCACCACTTGTGACCTCCCCGACAAGGACATCGACCAGATCATTTCCTATGAAGCCGGGTATTGACACCCATAATTCATTCCCCATCCTCAACTCGCAGGCGTGATGGGGTCTTTTTTGTACCTGCCCCATAGCACATACACCCCGAATGATGCCAGGATGATATTCGTGGGAATAGCCCCGTATTCAGCCTTCACCAAATGATACACCATGGCCACCACCATGAGCAAGACCAATCCCACGGCCGCATAATTGCTCCACTCGGGTCGATATCGAAACATCGCAGGCACCAGTAAACCTATGCCCCCCAGCAGTTCCACAAACCCAATGAACCTGACCAGCAACTCAGGCACCTGGTTGGCCCAGGGATGTGATTGCCCGAGTGACTCGATCGGTAATGTCGTTTTCATGAAGCCAGCCATCATGAAAATCCCCGCTAACAAGGACTGCACCACCCAAATGGACAACTTGATGTTTCTCTCCCTCTTTCTTCGTGACCGATACCCCATCATGTGAATATTGAAACAACAAAATACCACATTTCATCGATTACATCCAAGTTCAGATGGGGAAGTCCACCAGAATTCACCCATACCCCTGGAAATCCTGACCGATACCACAATGATATTCATCACTCAGCGCTGCCAAAAAAGTTGATTTATATCACATTCTCGGTTGACTCCAAGAATTACCTTTGTAAAAGACCAGAAGGGGTAAAAATTAACTTCCCCACCAGCATATTCAGATCATGATGCAACCATATTGCTGAAATCCCGTCTATTGGGTTCCAACGACGGTCCTCCAAAAACACCAAAGAATCAATCAAGTATAACTATACAATTAATTAATCATGAAACGCTACATTACGTTTATGACCCTGCTCGGGGTGATGTCCACTCTTTTTTTTGTGTCTTGCTCAAAAAATGATCAGTTGATCACGGCAGATGAAAAACTGGCCACAGAGGCCGGTAACGCATCAAATGCCCCTAACGCAAAATTGATCAAAGATGCCTACATCGTTGTACTGAAGAGTGAAGTATCAGATATCGATGCGGAAGCCGATAAGATCACGAAAGGTCTAGGCACAAAGCCGAATTTCATCTATAAGCATGCGTTAAAGGGTTTTGCCGCAAAATTTCCCGCAGCAGCGATTGAAAATCTGATGCGGAATCCGCGCATCAGCTACATCGAACAGGACCAGGAAGCCACCGCATCCTACACCCAGACAGGTGCCACCTGGGGCATTGACAGAACAGATCAGCTTTCCCTGCCCCTGGATGGCACTTATACCTACGAACAGAACGGAGCCACGGTGGATGCCTACATCTTCGATACCGGCATCAGGCAGGATCACACGGAGTTCGGTGGCCGAGCAAAACCCGGATATGACGCCATACTCGCAGGCGGTTCAGCAAATGATGGTAATGGACATGGCACACATGTGGCCGGAACGGTCGGTGGGACCACTTATGGACTGGCAAAAAACGTCACATTGTATGCCGTGAAAGTATTGGGTGACAATGGTTCAGGTTCGTATTCCGGTGTGATCGCTGGAATTGACTGGGCCATCGCACACCACACGACACGACCTGCTGTAGGCAATATGTCCCTCGGTGGTGGTGCATCCACCAGTGTGGATGATGCGGTCAGAAGGGCCGTTGCGGATGGTATCGTCATGTGTGTGGCTGCCGGAAATGACTATATGAATGCCGCCAACTACTCTCCCGCCCGTACGGCAGAGGCTATCACCGTGGGTGCTACGACTTCATCAGACGGATTCGCATCCTATTCAAACTTCGGTTCGATCGTTGACATTCTCGCTCCAGGCTCATCCATCAAATCAGCTTCGTATTCAGGCACCACTGCCACCGCAACTTTATCCGGAACCTCCATGGCCACACCACACGTGGCAGGCGCTGCTGTTTTGTACCTCGAAGCCTTTCCCGGATCCTCCGCAACAGATGTGCAGAATGGTCTGAAAAGCAAAGCCACCGCGAACAAGATATCCGCAGTACCTACAGGTACACCAAATATGCTGCTCTATGCCAAATTCAGTACGGTAGCACCTCAGGTACCGGAAGCACCGGCACCCTCATCGCCCCTCAATGGTGCCACCGGCACAACGATAAACCCGACACTGACGTGGGTTGCCGCTACAGGTGCCGCAAGCTATGGTCTTCAAGTATCGACCACACCGGATTTCAGCACATTCACCTATAATGGTTCCGTAACGGTTACATCCGTCACCCTCAGCGGACTTACAAATGGAACGATGTATTACTGGAGGGTGAATGCATCAAATAGCGCAGGCACCAGCACCTGGTCTGAAACAAGGAGTTTCACCACCACTGCGGCAATCAGCCTCATCGCACCTTCGCTGCTATCTCCGGCAAATGGCGCCACCAATGTATCCGTAACGCCTACTTTGAACTGGTCGGCGGCAGCTGCAGCGACTTCATATGACGTGCAAGTATCCACCCGCTCCAACTTTGCAACCATTGTCGTAAGCAGAACCAGCATTACAACGACATCCACAACCCTCAGTGGGCTGAAACGAAACACGAACTATTATTGGAGGGTGAGGGCATCTAACGGAACATCCACCAGTGCCTGGTCCGCTGCCAGAAGCTTCAAAACAGTCAAATAGATATGATCTATTAACCCTGGAAATATCTTTCCATAAAAAAACGGCGACTCCGCAAAGGGTCGCCGTTTTTTTTAAAAATACAAGCTGACAATCAACCCAAAACCCATGAATAAGAATTGGTGCACGAGATGTATACCATGGCAGATGGCTACCGGACACATGACACCATAACGTACCCGCCCCGATTGAGGCGGAACCTGTTTCGTGTCATGCCAGATCCACCCAGATGAGGTGATGATCACTGGCCGCATGCTCAAGTTTTTTCAGTTCCGGATACACTTCCCAACGGGGCTTCACCGCGGTGCCTGGCCACGCCCCCATGCGAAAAAGCCCACAGGCCTTGACACGCGCATACAAGGCCGGTGAAAGCAGCAGATAGTCGATCTTGTTGCTGTTGGTGCCCGTACCGAAGGTCCCCTTACCCTTATAACTTCCCGGGTCGAAGGCCGGATGCTCCGCTACATCGCGAAGGTCGGTGTCTTTCAATAGCGATTTCAATGCCTGACTCTCTGGGGTATCATTGAAGTCTCCCAGCACAACGATATCCGCATTCCCTTCTTTTCGTAAGCGGCCATAGATCTCAGCGACCCTTGTCGCCTGGGCAGCACGCCGACGCTTGGATTGGCTGTCGTCGCCTCCGAATTTACTTTTAAAATGACAAGGGATCACCCATATCCGTTCATCATCCGGACCGGTCACTTCATATTCCGGTGCATCTCGGCTGAAGAGCAGGCGGCCATTGGACTGTCGTTCATGCACATGGCTGCACATGAGTCTTAACGGATGATCGGCGGTTGTCATCAGCCCCACATCAATGCCGCGATCGTCATTGCCTTCTATCACCATCACATGCTCATACGCTTTTCCACCGACCTGCGTGAGTACATGCTCATTGAATTGTTTGAGGGCACGCCGGTCTTCCACTTCGATGATCGCGATGATATCCGCACCCACATCGCGAATGACCCTTGCCGTATTCTGTATGGCGATGGCATTGACCGGCTCACTCTTAAGTTCCACCCACCCGATCCAGTCTTCACGACCATTTGCAGTGATCTGCATGGATTGACCCTTTGGCCTTTTGAAAAGGTCGCCCCGAATGCCCCGGAAAAACGCGTAACCGTTCTCGTTGGCTTTCGAGAGGCCGAGTTTCACGAACAATTCCATCATCCGAAGCTTATCGGCATCGTGATACACCGATTTTTCGAATAAGAGATTCAGTTCATTCGCCGCCATGCTGAATTGCTTTGCGATCTCGGGATCGGACTGGTTGAAGACTTTAGTCCGCTGGAACATATTCTCCACGTTGTAGGCTGCGATCTTCATAAGCGAAAATTGTATTGTGGATGATGTGGGAAAGGTAAAAAAAAACCCCGCTCAGGAGCGGGGTCATTTTGAGGAGATCAGATCAATTTATTTGATGCCTTTCAGGTTCACATCAAAAGTGATCTCGTCCTTGATGAGGTTGTTCTGTAGGTAATCCTTGATGCTTTTTTCTGTTTTTGTACCGCCCCAGATGATGCCCCACTCATTGCGGTTGATGGTGATCCTTGCGGATGCATCGACCGTGCTGTCGCTGACACTTAATTTTGCAGGGAAAGTCACACCGTTGGTGATCCCCTTGATCGTAAGGTTACCGGTGATGGTGGCGCTGTCAGCCACGGATCCGGCAGCCACTGCCGTGACGTCGAACCTGGCAGTCGGGAAAGAATCCGTCAAGAAGAAATCAGCACTCTTCAAATGACCGATGAGCTTTGCACGCATAGATCGGAAG
>JBIKIB010000421.1:0-3309 GCA_044361845.1 Chitinophagaceae bacterium
CACATATTGCGCACCGTATCCGTCGGCGATGAAGATATCCCCGTTGCTGTCGATCGCGGTTTCTGTCGGGACGAATTCTTTTGCCGTCTTGTAAATGCCGGCATCCAGGGGTGCGCTGATCGTGAGCAATAGGCTTCCGTCGAGGGTCGTCTTGTAGACCTGGTTTTTTGACGTGTCGGTGATGAAGAGGAACTGTGTGCCGTTCTCTTCCGCGAGGGACAGACCATGGCCGCCCGGAAAATCATGCCCCCATGTCTTCAGCAATTTGCCTGAAGAATTGAAGACCAGCACGTTGTTCTTCGTTTCGTTGGTGAGCAGATATATCCGACCCTTTGCATCCTGTACCATCTCGTGGCAGTCGTTCACCGGTACCTTGATCGGATCGGCTTTGCTCCACTTCGTATTCATCGTGTACTGCATGCCGTTATGTCCGTAAACCGGACCTTTATCGCGTGCCATGATGCCTGAAGCGATATGGAATCCCGCAGTACCCGCAATGACATTACTCAGGAATTTTCTTCTTTTCATATGGAGGTTTTCTTGGGGTTCAAGTTATGGATAAAAACGAAAAGCAGGTTCATCTTCTCCGGCAATTTGGTCGGAAACTTCCAGGAAGGGCTTTATTTTTCCAAGATGACGGTTGACTTCCCCTGTATTTTCCATGTCGATCGTTGTCCGGCCTTCCATCCAGTGGTGATCTCCCGGCCGTTCATGGTGACTTTTTTCACATCCGGAGCCATGTCGAGCCGGAGTGTTGCACTGCTTCCCGTGGGGAGGTTGAATCCGTATTCCGTCCTGCTGTCTTTTTCCGAGAAGCTGAAGTTGACAATGCCGGTGATGAATGGTACGGATGCTGTTATCTCCGTCAATCCGGTCGTTTGCGGATGGATATTGAACGAAGTGGCACCGGGAGAGGCGGGCTCGATGCCGATGATCTTCCGGGTGATGACATTCAGCGCCGCAGTGCCCCAGGCATGGTTCCAGTCAAGGTTCGGTTTGAATCGGAAATCCCATGCTTCCGCTGTCATCGTGGCGCCCGCTTCCAGCATACGGTACCAGCTTCGGGTACCCTTGTCCGTTATCAGTTTGAAAGCGTGTTCCGCATCCCCTGCATCATAGAGGGCATCTAGCAGGAACTGAACGCCGTAGACGCTGCAGGCCATTCCCCTGGAGCGGATATGCTTCAGTACGGCAGGCTTTTCCCCCTCATCGAGGAGACCGAAGGTCAATGCGAAGAAATTCGAATGCAGGGCACTGTGGCTTGTCGTATCGCCGTCCCTCACAAGACCCGTCACCGGATCCAGGAAAGTCTTCCTGAAATCCGTTCGGATCCGCTTAGCCATCGCCGTGTACATCCGCTCATCTTTCTTCTTGCCCAGCGTTGCTGCGAAAGCCGCCATGAGTACGACGGACTTGTAGTGATATGCATTCACAACGCTGTTATAGGGGCAGAACACGAATCCGTCCGCTTCTCCTTTGTAATCAGGACCGGCGATCTTGTTGCCTGATTGTGGCCAGTCGGTGATGTCGCGGAAGACTGCTTTATTATCGAATGTGGTGTAATGGACCGAAGTGAGGAATTCACTTGTTTGGGGTACGTCTGTCGTACTGATCAGACCATATTTTCCATTCAGGCTGCGCAGGGTCTTTCGGTCGAGTAATGCATAGTGTTTTCGGATCAGCCCGGTGTTCCCGGTATGGATGTAGTCGTTCCATACCATCTGGTGCATCTGTAACTGCCATTCGGTCGGCCAGGCCGGACTCGCCATGAGGTAGTCGATGGTGTTGCGGGCGATGTCGTGTACCGTGTCCACGGCATAGTGCGACAACTGGTTGATCAGTGCATCCGCTTCATACGGGATCCGTTCCCTATCTCCATCGACGTAAAGTCCCGCGAAGGTCGTGGCCTTTATGGTATGCTTGCAGAGGTCCCATATCGCATTGAGCAGGCTGTCGGATGACCTGAAGGAGGATGCATCCTCATGGAAGCGATGATGATATCCTTTTCTGATGACCATATTTTCAGGTATGCGTTGCCGTGATATTATCTCGGCTGACCTGAAGGGCAGGATGATGCCGATGCTGTCCGGCAGCAGAATCGCCCGTCCGGTCACGTTCTTCACCCCTTTTTTCATCGGGAAATGCAGGAGTTCCGGGATCTGCCCTCCCATCACTATGGTATCTGCGCTGTAGCGGATATTTCCTCCGGGTTGCTGATCGATCCGCCCTTGAAGCATCTTTTCCCCGAGCCTGACGATGAGGGTGTCTCCGGGAGAAAGTGTGGCTGTTCCCACGGCGAGTTTTCCGAAGAGGGCCTTTCCGAAGTCATGCAGTGTCGTCTTTCCATCGATCCGTACGATACGGGCAGCATGGTCTTCGACCCTGACAAGTCCCTGCTGGTAGTGAGGGGTCTGTGCAGGAAGCATTCCGGAGCAGAGCAGTACGAGAAAGGTTGGCAGCAAGAAACGCATATTGACATCTTTTGAGTCATTAAAGCTACTGCACCATCTGCGAATTACAACCGTTTCGGGAAGGTGCAGGATGGTTCTTCTGACTTTACCGGGTCGGGTTTTTCCGATACCTTCGGGTCTGCTGCCGGGGTGTTTCCGGTGGCTGATAACCTGTCATCCATGAACAAGGCTTTTATTGTTGCATTGCCCGATGAAGTGGGACATGTGGCCGAGATCCACGGACACCCTGTATTTTTTTGCGGGGTGGGCAAGGTGAATGCATCCATCGGCATACAGGAGCTGATGCGCAGAGGGTATACCGATGTCGTGAACATCGGATCCTGTGGTTCTTCAAAGCATGCTCTCGGGGAGATCATCCGCATCGGGAAGGTCCATCAGGACATTGACTGTTCACCGATCTGCTCCTATGGGCATACGGCTTTTGAGGACGACAGCCATACGATCATCCTTGATCCGTCGTCTCCGCATAGCTGCTTCACGACCGATTATTTCTATGACCGTCAGCAATCATCCAAATATTCCAACCCATACCTGGAGATGATCCGGAACAGTTCCGTATTTGATATGGAACTATATGCGATGGCCAAGACCTGCCGGCGCTACGGCATATCCCTTTCTTCATACAAATGGGTGTCGGATGACGGGGATCATTCAACATGGATGGAAAACTGTCTGATCTCTTCGGGCAAGGTGATCGACATGCTTTTTCCCGGTTAGAGGAACTGAAACAACGCTTTAATATTTAATTTTTTTCACATTAATATCATGCTTCCATGAGGTCATTGCCGGTCATGCTTATCATTCATCTTTTTTTGGGGATCAGTGCCGCATCGCAGCC
>JBIKIB010000095.1:0-11030 GCA_044361845.1 Chitinophagaceae bacterium
GGTTATCCCATGGGGATGCGTTCGTGATCAGATACCAACGCGTTGCATCAGCACCAAACTGTCCGATGGTCTCGAACGGATCGATCACATTTCCCAGGCGTTTGCTCATCTTATTGCCGCTCTTATCAAGCACAAGCCCGTTTGACACTACAGTCTTATACGCTACGCTGTCAAATAACAGAACGCCGAGTGCATGTAGGGTATAGAACCAACCTCTGGTCTGGTCAACACCCTCTGCAATGAAATCAGCAGGGAAAGCCTCCGCTGGTCCATTATCAGCGGATACCATTTGACGGTTCTCGAAGGGGTAATGCCATTGGGCATAAGGCATGGCTCCACTATCGAACCATACATCCACCAGGTCGGGCAGTCTTTTCATCGGCTTGCCGGATGCACTCACCAAAATGATATCATCAACATAGGGCTTATGGAGATCCAATATCCCATTATGGAGGTAGTTTGAGTTGATCCGACCGCCCAGCACCTCATTGGCTTTCTGTATCTCCTGATTCAGTTCCTGTACCGAACCGATACAGATCTGCTCTTTCCCATCCTCCGTCCGCCAGATGGGAAGTGGTGTACCCCAGAATCTGCTGCGGCTGAGATTCCAGTCGACCATATTCTCCAGCCAGTTGCCGAATCGTCCTTCACCCGTCGATCTTGGTTTCCAATTGATCGTCTTATTGAGTTCGACCATACGATCCTTGAGGGCTGTGGTCTTGATGAACCAGGCATCCAACGGATAATACAGAATTGGCTTGTCCGTGCGCCAGCAATGGGGATAGCTGTGTTCGTATTTCTCCACCTTGAATGCCAGTCCCGCTTTCTTCAGGCTGACACAGATATCGATATTGACATCCTCAAAAGTGGGATCGTTCTTATAGTTCTTCACATATCGTCCGCTGAAAGCTCCAAGACCTTCCACAAATCGCCCTTCGCGGTCGACCATTATCAGGATCCCGAGATTATTCGACTTACCAACTTTGAAGTCATCCGCACCAAATGCCGGAGCGGTATGGACGATACCGGTACCATCTTCGGTCGTCACGAAATCTCCCGTGATGACCCGGAAAGGATCAGCACCGGGTGTCACGGCAAGGATGGCCTCTTTGTTATTGGATTCGAATGGCATGAGCTGGTGGTAGCGAATGCCTTCCAGTTCATGCCCCATATAGGTATCCAAGAGTTGCCATGGGATCAGTTTATCGCCCGGCTTGTATGCTGAGAGCAGGATCTCGGCTGCTTCCTCCTTAAAATGTTTGTGCAGCAATGCTTTCGCTAAGATGACATCGCATGGCTGATGGGTATAGGTGTTGTACGTCCTGACCCGTACATACTCAATATTTTTCCCGACGGTCAGTCCGAGATTGGAGGGCAGTGTCCATGGAGTGGTAGTCCAGGCAAGCAAGTAAACATCTTCGCCTGGGTTGCTCTCAAAAAGAAACGCTGAGGTTTCGTCACTTTGTACCCGGAACATCGCAACACAGGAGGTGTCTTTTACATCCTTATAAGTACCGGGCTGATTCAGTTCATGAGAACTCAACCCGGTACCGGCAGCAGGCGAATAGGGCTGTATGCTGACGCTCTCATAAAGCAGGCCCTTATCATACAATTGCCTTAGGCACCACCATAACGATTCGATGTAGTCATTCTCAAACGTTACATATGGATTGTCGAGGTCAACCCAATAACCCATCATCCGGGTGAGTTCATCCCATTTGTCTTTGAAGCGGAGTACGACTTCCCGGCATTTACGGTTGTAGTCCTCTATGGATATCTTCTTACCGATATCTTCTTTGGTGATGCCCAGTTCCTTTTCCACGCCAAGTTCCACGGGCAGACCATGGGTATCCCAGCCGCCTTTTCGCTTCACCTGAAACCCCTGCATCGTCTTGTACCGGCACACGAGATCCTTCAGTGTCCGGGATATCACGTGATGGATACCGGGCATGCCGTTGGCACTGGGTGGCCCTTCATAAAACACGAATGGTTTCGACCCATCACGAAGTTTGACGCTTTCTTCAAAAGCCCCTTGCCTGCCCCATTCTTCAAGCATCTCCTTTTCAATCAGTGGCAGGTTCAGTTGCTGGTACTCACGGTATTTATGCTGCATGTTGATTCAAAGTGTGCAAAGGTAAAGAATATGGCCAAAGGCAGATGCGGCAAGAGCTTCAAAGAACGGATAAAAAAAGGGCCGGAGATTGATATCCGACCCAATTTGATGAGATGATTCCTTTTCGGATCAGAACTTCAGGCTGCCGTTCGGCTGATAGGCAAAACGGAAAGTATAAAAACGCTGTTTCCGGAGCTTATCATCCTCAGAGGCCGTGGAAGCGGGGGTGACCCCACCACGGTAATAATTCAGGATCTCGACTTTTGCAAATTTCCCGGTTCCTGTGCGGATGACGAGCACCCTGCCCGGGATGGCAGTGACCAGATTCACGGGAGCATTATACACATACCATCCCTTGTTACTACCGGATGGCACGGCGAAGGAAGCAGGTGCATTGTCGAGCCGGAATGTGGAATCAGAAGGAATCGTCTTCAGGTCATCGAAGAGTCCTGTGAAAACGAAAGCTCCGCCCGCTCCCGGTCCACTGTTGCCACTGTTGGTGATGATGGTGGTACCCCTGAAACCAATATCCCATTTGTTGCTGGCAGAGTCGGCTGAAGACACGACGGCATTGCGTTCAAGGCTGTACAAAGTGTATTTTCCTGAACCATAGGGCTGACCGGTGACGGCGATCCCGAGGATGGTGTCCGCCATCAGGTCTTTGACGGTCGCAGTGGTCACCACACCAACTTCAGCTGTCGGAACGTCATTTTTATCACAGGAAAACATGAACACAGAAATCAAAGAGAGCACAACACTCACAGATCGGATAGCTTTCATGATGTTTATTGTTTAGATATTTGTTTGCCTTTCAGAAAATTTGCTGATAGGGACAGGTACCAGTTCGCACCGGGCATACCCGGCAGGTTCACAGGGTCCTTATAATTGAAAAGATTATCGACGCCACCTTTTATCCCAAGGATGGGAGACAGCTGCCGACCAAGTGCAAGATTCGCCTGCAGATAGCCCTTTGCAAACTCATCCTCACGGTTGATGATCCCATTACCATCGATATCAGACATGCCCCAGCGGCTTCGGTAGATAACCCTTAGATTCGCAAACCAGCGGCTGTCGGGGCTTTCCAGGAACAGTTTCAGATTGGCCATATGCTTCGACCTGCCGGGAAGGCCTGCATATTCTGCCCGGGTAAGCCGCGAAGAGATTCCACTGGAGATATCGCGCTTGTACACTTTCCCCTCGGAAATTTCCTTGAGCACATTTTTTTCAGCCGTCATGAGCAACTGATACCCACCTGATACCTTGATCTGCTTATGGGCCTGCCAGTTCCCTTCCAACTCGAATCCCTGGGTGAAGGCACTGCTGATATTCAGGTAGCTGAAGATCTGACCTCCATTCTTTTTATACGCTACAATGTCTGTCAGGATAAGGTTCTCGATATCGTTTCGGTATAAATTGATGCGGGCATTCCATTTGGCGGAGGGATCGAACTGTAGACCGATGTTGATCCCTGTAGAAGTCTCTGGTCTGAGCTCCGCAAGCTTGCTGTAAGCAGGAAGGATCTGGTCGATCTGACCGTCGGCCTGTAACCGTATGATCTCATCTGCGGCCACCAGCGATCCGAATACGGAATAGCTTCCCGCCGCGATATTGGTGAAGTTGAGGAAAAGCTGCCTGAAGTCAGGTGCTTTGAACCCGCGGCCGGCAGAAGCATTCAGCCTCCATTTAGGGTTCATCCGGTATTGCAGGGCCAGCTTGGGGCTCCAGACCGATGCATAGGCGCTGTTATGATCGTACCGTAGACCGGCGGTGATGGTAAGCCGTTCCAGGGCCCGCCATTCCTGCTGTATGAAAAAGTATCCTATCTGGTTGCTGCGAAGCGTCTCCAGACTGTCATACCGGTTCGAACGGACTGACTCGAAAATCATGCCGCCACCGGCATTCAGTGAAAGACGATCGGTGAAGTCGACATCCGTCTGGTTTTCTATGCGGCTGAATGACTGGCGGAAACGGTCGTTGTAATTATTAAGTTCTCCCCGCACATCCAGGTTCTGTTCCGAAGCAAAGCGGGATAGGTAAACCCGTAGTGAGGATTTCACTTTTTTGTTGAAGCGATGTGTCAGTGTAGGGGTGATGTTCAGGTCGCGATTGACCTCACTGCCCTTCGATAATAACTGGCTGCCCAGGTTCTGTACCACGATCGAATTGGTGATATCCTCATGGTTGTAGCGTATGCCCAGGCGAAACTGCGTGGCGGGTGAAAAATCATATCCCAGCTTGAACTGGTTCGTCAGCCTCCAGAATGGCTCCACGGTTTTTTGAATCGCATTCGGCAGGAGGCTATATCCTTCTGTGCTGTTGCTGTTCACGAATCCCGACAAGGATATTTTCCCGACCCGTGTAGCGGCCTCGGCGGATGCGTCGAAGGTGTTGAAACGTCCATATCTCAGGTCGGAGTTAAGCTTCCGAACACCCACTCCGTCCGTGATGATATTTATCACACCCGCAAGCGCCTCTGATCCATATAGACTGGAAGAAGGACCTTTCACGATCTCGATCTTCCTTATGTTACCTACCGTCAGGCGGGAAAGATCAAGTACCCCGCCCATCCTGCCAATGACGGGTTCTCCATCGATCAGGATCAGCGTATAGTCGGGAGAAAGTCCCTGCATCTGGACGCCCCTTCCAAACCCTTGTGTGATAAATAGACCGGTCTGCTCCCCCAGGATATCATGCAGTCGAAGAGAACCACTCGCCGAAATCGTCTTCTGAGAAATCAATGTCACAGGCACAGAGGTGTTCCCCATCAACCTTTCAGAACGGGTAGCGGTGACCACAACCTCCTGCATATCGTGCGCGATCATCGTATCACGGCTGTCAAGCACCTGTGCCTGAACGGAAAATGCCAGGATGAGGAAAAATATGATGGTTGCAGTCCGCATGAGTCGTTAAATGGATTGCAAATCTCCATCAAGGTCGGTCAGGAATTATCATGGGAATGTCACAAGAGCCAAACGGAAAAGGAAATGACGCAGGCATGACATTTAAAAGTCCGATAAAGAAAATACCCGCCACTGGGGCAGGTATTTACAATCAGCTGAGGCCATAGAAATATTTCGTGTCAATCATCGACTATCATTCGTGGTGGCGAGCTTTACACTGGTTTCAGCAGGTACAAGTTTCATTTCAATTTTTTCATCAAAAACAATAGGGATCATTTTGACATTGCTATGCTCGAAAGACTTGTGTTGACGGTATTCCGGAACGATCGAGCGGATCAGTGTACGGATGGTTTTATCATCATATTCTTTTGCAGCATCTATGAAGCGGTCAAGCATACCCTCGAACTGCGGATCGATATCGCTGCGCTGGGCTTTCATGATCTTCGGGTGATGCGTGGGCAGCAGGTTCTCGGAACTCTTGAAAAGTTCTTCATACATCTTTTCACCCGGTCTGAGGCCACTGAACTCGATGGAGATGTCATGATCCGGCCTGAAGCCTGCCAGCTGGATCATCTTCTGCGCAAGGTCCAGTATCTTGACAGGTTTACCCATATCAAAAACGAATATCTCGCCACCTTTTCCGATCACGGCCGCTTCCAGCACAAGGCTGCTGGCTTCCGGGATGGTCATGAAATATCGGGTGATGTCAGGATGTGTAACGGTCACCGGACCTCCCTGAGCGATCTGTTGTTTGAAAAGCGGCACGACTGAACCATTCGATCCAAGTACATTCCCGAAGCGGGTCGTAATGAATTGTGTTTGGCAAGTGGATGAAAGCGATTGCACATAAATTTCTCCGATGCGCTTACAGGCACCCATCAGATTGGTGGGATTCACTGCCTTGTCGGTGGAGATCATCACGAATTTTTCAACCTGGTTGACCCGTGCAGCATCCGCCAGATTGCGTGTGCCGAAAACATTGGTCAGGGCCACTTCAGAGGGGTAGTCTTCCAGGATGGGCACATGTTTATATGCGGCAGCGTGGAAGACAAAATGCGGCTTATGCTTCCGAAAGATGCTATCGATGCGTTTCTTTTCGCGGATAGAAGCCAACTCGATGCATAGTTCGAATTCAAGATCAAGTTTACGAAGCTCGATCAAGATATCATGAAGACCGGTCTCAGACTGATCCAGGAGGACAAGCTTGCCAAGTTTGTACCTGCAAAGTTGACGGCAGATATCGCTTCCGATGCTTCCGGCCGCACCGGTCACCAGCATGACCTTTCCTTCAAGATCCATCCTGGACTTCTCACCCAGTAATTCGATTTTTTCACGGCCTAGTAATGACTCGATCGAAAGTTCTTTAAGCTGACTGCGGTTGAATATTCCCTTGATCCACTGGCTTAATGGTGGGATTTCAGTAACATGTATCCCCCTTCTGATGCACAACTGGCTGATCAATGTCTTCTGCGCGGGATCCAGATCTACAGAAAGGATGATCTCCTTCACTTTGTTGCGAAGCAGGTAGGCATCGATCGTTTTCATGTCTGAAGAAATGATGCGCTTTCCATTGAGCACCTTTCCGACTTTTTCCGGACTGTCATCAATGAATGCTACGACCCTGCAATTGGATTTTTTATCGAATTCGATGGCTTTCTTGGTGGCCAGTCCAATATCTCCCGCACCATAGATGAGTACGTTATCTTTTTGTACAAGGCCGCTCACTGCGCGCTGGTAGACTTCCTTGACCAGCAGTCGGAAACTTGCCATGAGCAGCGTGATGACGATCGTATTGATCATCAAGGTAGCCACTTCGAAAGCGATACCCACGCCCAGTCTGGTTGTGAAGAAAGGAAGCACCGCCATCCAAATGATGAAATGCAGCGCGGAAAATCTGAGGACAGTGTAGATATCACGGAGTTCAGAATAACGGATGAGTCCGTGATGGGTCTTGTTGATCAGCATGCTGGCGGAGCTGATGACTGCGTTGACTACCAGCATGATGATGATGTCATTGAGCGTAAGATTCAGTACTCTGATCCTGAAAACCATGAGAATGGTAAAAATCACTGCAAGGGCAGAAAGGGTCTGCTCGATGAAAAAAATCACCCAGCGGGATGTTACATTCTTGAATGCGCGGTCCGTCAAAAAAGATTTCATTGTGGTACGAATGAGGTTGCTGTTTTCTTTACGATGTCGATAGAGTGGTTGGCTCTCAGGAAACGGACATACGGAAATTCAACAGGAGGATGGATCCGGCTTGACGATAGGTGGATTGACAGCAGGGTGCGGTCTTAGGTGGGCTTTTACGAAAGGATGTGACGGATCGGATAAATGGTGGCGGCGCTGAAGCCGATCTTATTCAGAGGAGGTTTGGTTGACAGGATATCGATTGGATGTGTAAATATTCAACAGTTATTTTTCTTTTGCAATAGTAAAACGATATAATTTTTTTATCCGTGCATTAAAAGACCCGGGCCAGCGAGATGAAGCCTCCGGCGGTATTATTCAATAGTTCTCCGGTATCCAATGCGAACAGGGACCGCACCTGCCAGCCGTCCCTAAGGGGAAGACCTGCTTCGATGCTGATCGATCGCTGGCGCACATCAGGAAAGCGGCCATTGGTTTCATAAAGTCCCAGATTTTTGGAAGCGGAAAAACGGGCCTTGAGCATAAGGTTATCGACTGCTACTTCTGCACCGATATGCAAAAGTGTAAGCCTGTTATTGGAAAAGAAATTCCGGCCACTTCCCTTGGGCAATTCATCCCGCAAATCCGACTTTCGGCTGATGAAAGGGTTGCCCATGCCATTACCAAGGTATGAGCTTCCGTTCATGAAGAACTCATGGTTATAGTAGTTGTCGTAGTTATAGGGTCTGCTGGAGATATAGGCCTGATCGACCGTGCGAAAATATTCGAGTACCAGTTTCCTGAAATAAAACCCTCCATCTACCGGCTGTTTGTTCGTGATGCTGATACCGGTAAGTCCGTCAGAAAGGCTCCCATTTTTGAAAGAGTTCTCACTCTCATACAACACCTGATGATAGAGGAGCGCGTTGACCTTTTCACCGTTGATCTCGAGTCCGAAGTCGATGGATCCCAGATGATTGCCGACATTGGTGGTGAAGGCAGAGCCGGGTTTGTAGGTATAGTCCTTTCCGGTCAGCACGTACATGTACGTTTGGAAGGGCGTGAGCGTGTAGGCAGATCCCCACATGTCATTGCCGTTCACCCAGTATGCCTGGTGTACGACGCCCGCGATACCCCGCACTTTCCAGCCCGGCTTACCGATTCGCATATGAAGAGATTTCTGATGGTAGTAGGATGTCAGTTCTTTTATATTGTTCGTGACATTTATCGGTGTATTCCCCATCCAACCCTGTACGAAATTCCCCTTGAAGGCAAGCAGGCTGTCGAATATGGGGAATGAATATTCAGGGATGGAAATACCGATCTTAGGAATACCCGCCGCATTGCCTGACACGGTAAAAGAACCACTGCCCAGGCTTGTATCCATCAGGCCGTATACATCCCTAGACCGTCCGGCTTTGAGCTCGAACATATTCCATTTAACCTTCGCGTATGCTTCTATCAGCAAGGCTTCTGCGATTTTCCCCAGGTTTGTACGCAACTGGATGCCCACACCCCAATCGACTTTACGGATCGTATCCCGTTTGTAATCCCTGACATAGGTGCCGATGGCTGACAGGGATGTCCCGCTCAATGGAATGCTTCCATATTGCAAGGACCGCATCCAAAATGGCACGGACGCACCAGTCTGCACCGCCTGCACTTCCACCATTCCGTAACTGGTCTCGGTTTTATATCTTTTTTCAGTGGTATCGAGTTTTGGAAGCGGCTGGCCATAGGAAGCGGCAGCAGCGATCATGCTCAAGGTTGCAAACAATAAGAATCTGGACATACTAAAAGGCATTAGGGTTCGGAATCTGGTACCGGTTCATCACGGGTTCGTTCTGTGGCGAAAAATATAAACAATATCCATGAGATGCAAGATTCATGGATTCACAAGATACTGGGCTGAGTAGAAGGTTTATTTGGACAGCAGCTCGCAGGGTTTGATACCCGTGTGCTTTTTGAAGGCCGTCGAGAAGTGGGAAATGGAAGAGTATCCTAAATAGGCTGACACCTCTGATACGTTCATCCCTTTCTGATAGAGGAGATAGCGGGCATGTTCCATGCGCTGGTCTTGGTAGAAGTCGAATATGGTCGAGCCGAACATGACTTTGAACCCTTTCTTCAGGTAACATTCATTGATCGCCACCTTACGGCTGAGTTCCTTGATGGTGATGGGATCGCCTATATGGGAGATGAGTATCTCGCGTGCCCTGACGATTTTTTCTCTGTCCAGTGCATTTTCAAGGAATTTACAGGCCGGCACTTCTTCCTCATCCTGTGTGCTGTACATGCTTTCAAATGTATAGAGCAGGAGGATCTGTGTCTGTGCATTGATGAATATATTCTCGATGGTATCCGTATACGTATTCCCGATGATCGAGGAAAGTGCTGTTTGTATCTTGCCCGACAGCGGGATGGCCCTGTAAAAAGAGTCAGGATGGCTGAAACTCAGTAAAGCCTCCGCCTGTGATTTTTTTCTCTGTGCCTTGACAAAATTCGTCAGCTGTGTCGGGGCGAAGCGGAAACGCAGCTGATCGATGGTGGGCATCCGGTGCTCACAGCTTTTGGAGACCAACTCCCTGCAGGCATCGCAATCAGTATTCCTGTCATGGCAATAACTATCGCCCGTGATGCAGAATTTCAGTTCCAGATACCGGCGATCCGGATCTTCGGGATGGTAGTGATAGACGAGCATACCCGTATCTTCCAAACTGAATTTAGGGAGTTTTCGGTACCGCTTGATATCATATTGCCATGTTCCCGGGATCTGCTTATCCCTTTCATATAGCAATTCCAATCCATCCAACATGACGGAACTGCCGTGGGCAATGCTGATTATGTCGGGAACGTCGATCATGATCCGCAAAGATAAAGCGTTTAAACGGATGATGACCGGGATGTGGAAATGCGGTACATACTGCAGATGTGGACATTATCTTGGGAAATGGAAGGGGCTGTGAGGTATAAGAATTGACCGGAAGGTTCAATTTCGGTAACTTCGCAGACATTTGGAAACGTTCAGAAAATAAAGGTTTCACAAGCAGGTATGACAACGGAAAGCAATGATCAAAAGCCTGTTCTGCCGAACGGGTACGGGGCAGACAGCATTCAGGTCCTGGAGGGTTTGGAGGCCGTTCGAAAGCGCCCGGCGATGTACATCGGAGATATCGGGGTAAAAGGCCTTCATCATCTGGTGTATGAGGTGGTGGACAACTCGATCGACGAAGCACTAGCAGGGTATTGTAAAAACATCGATGTCATCATCCACGAGGATAATTCGGTATCGGTGCAGGACGACGGACGAGGTATCCCCACGGGTATACATGCTAAGGAAGGACGCAGCGCACTGGAAGTGGTGATGACTGTTCTTCACGCAGGGGGGAAATTCGATAAGAATACATATAAGGTCTCCGGGGGTCTCCATGGCGTGGGTGTGAGTTGCGTGAACGCACTCAGCAGTCTGCTGCACGTCAAAGTGGAAAGAGACGGCAAGTCCTTTGAACAGGAATACAGGAAGGGCGTCCCTCAATATCCTGTTCGGGAGACCGGTAATAGTGATAAGACCGGCACCAACGTGCGTTTCTGGCCAGACCTTGAGATCTTCACATCAGGCATCTATGTAAAAGACATCCTTGAGAGCCGACTCCGGGAATTGTCGTATCTGAACCGAAAGATCCGGATCCTGATCACCGACAAACGGGAAATCGATGAACAGGGAGAACCCTACCGAAAGGAATTCTACAGCGAGGGGGGAATCATCGAGTTCGTTGAGATGCTCGACCGGAATGGAAATCGCAACTCGCTGATTCCGAAGGTTGTATATATGGAAGGGCATGATCCGGAATCGAATGTCGCGGTGGAAGTGGCCATCAATTACAACG
>JBIKIB010000097.1:0-10989 GCA_044361845.1 Chitinophagaceae bacterium
CAATAGCCGGGGATATTGATCCGGCTGATGGTATGAAGCGGTTCTTTTTCGGAAGGCTTTACTCCCAGGGTGAATGCCGCGCGGAAACCGAATTCCTTCAGGTGGGCGATCGCCTTTGCATTCCATGACCCGTAGGGATAGGCAAAGTACCGTACAGGCTTTCCGGTTGCTTTCTCCAGCGAAGCAACCGATCCTTTCAGCTGTACCGGCCAATCCGTCGGCTCATATTTTAGGACGTTTTTATGGTCCCATGTATGCGACCCAATGACGTGTCCATTTTCCGCCATCTCCCGCAACTGGCTGCTGCTGATATAATCTGTCTTATTCATCGCGATGGTCATGATGAAGAACACCCCCCGGAAACCATATTTTTCAAGGACTTTCGCTCCGATCGCATATTGCCCTAAAGAGCCATCATCGAAAGTAAGCATTACAGGCTTCGCTGGAAGGCTATCGCCAAAAACCATGTGGTCGAGCAACTGGTCGGGCAGGATGGCATGGTAGCCACTGTCTGCAAGCATTTTTATATGGGATCGAAATACATCAGGAGGGATGATATAGTTCTTTGAGGATCTTGAATCCGCATTGCGCCACTCCCTGATGCGGTGATAGCAGAGGATCGGAACTTCCTTTTTGGGGCCTTTCGCCGGATTGGCAGACGGACCTTTTTCAGATGACATATTGTCACTCGACGCTTTGGATGTCGGCAACGCCGTCTGGTCCGCAAGCGGCGGGTCCACCTTTGCCCCCGAGGGCGTGCAGGAGTAGCTTGCATAAAAAACAAAAATGACGATCATCCATACCCATCCTCGTGTAATCATTGCTTGATCATTTTCAATGGACCCTGATACGGCGAATCCATTGATCTGTAAAGTTACCGAATGTGAAAGCGTGGCGCGTGATTGTGCGGATGCATCATACAATGATTAAATTGCCGTTTCAAATCAACTATGCCCAAGGACTATTACATGATCCTCGGTGTGTCTCCTCAAGCGACCCCGGATGAGATCCGCAGAAGCTACCGCCGGTTGGCGATGGCATACCATCCCGACAAACAGGGAGAGGATAAAGTGGCGTTAGCGCATTTCCGGGAGATACAGGAAGCTTATGAAACCCTCCGGGACCCTGCCAAAAAAGAAGCTTACCTGCAGGAAAGGTGGTATGAAAAGAGCATGGGAAGGAAACTCTCCGAAAGCATCCCCCTCACGCCCGCCAATATCCTGAAGGAAGTGATATCCCTTGAGCGATATATCTCCATTCATGATCCGTTCAGAATGGACCAGTCGGGATTGATGGCTCAATTACAAAAAATCCTGTCAGATGATGCGGTGGTTCTGCTAAAAAATGAAGCAGAACCGGAACTGCTGGTCAATATCGGAGGGCTGCTGCTGAAATGCGGTAAAGCATTCAGCCTTCCGGAGGCAGAAGCACTGACAAGCCATTTGTACCGGATCTATCCAGACACCCATCCGCTCAGGGGAGCATGCGACCGGTACCTTTCAGGGAAGAAGGCCGAGGAACGCTGGAGCAAATGGAAGCTTCCGGTCCTGCTCATGGCCACCATATTGTTGTGCCTGATCATTTTTATGGCAGGAAAATAATCAATAAGATCAGGCATGACATATCGTCTTCCGTCACCTTGGAGACGAATCCGTAATTTTGCGCATGCATTATCTTTCCGTCGAAAACATCGGCAAGTCATTCGGTATAAAACCCCTCTTCAGCAACATAACATTCCATATCGAAGAAGGCGATAAAATAGCCCTGGTCGCGCGCAACGGGTCAGGTAAATCAACGCTCATGCGCATTCTCGCCGGTAGGGACACGGCCGACAGCGGGAAGGTCTGGATCAGCAAGGATGTCGAACTGGCATTCTTTGAGCAGGAACCCGACTTCATGGAGAATGACTCGATCCTTGATAATATCTTCCAGCACGACCATCCGATCATGAACGCGATCCGCCAGTTCGAAGCCGTCAGCGAGGAAGAGGATAGCGATGCCATCAATGATGCCATCATGCTCATGGATGAGTTGGGAGCATGGGACTTCGATGCAAAAGTGAAACAGATCCTCGGCAAACTCAACATACACAACCTCCACCAGAAAGCAGGAACACTCAGCGGCGGACAGCGTAAACGGGTGGCATTGGCCAAGACACTCATCGATATCGGCTTCGAACACAAGCATGTGCTGCTGATCATGGATGAACCGACCAACCACCTCGATGTGGAGATGGTCGAATGGCTTGAGAACTATCTGAACAAGGAGAAGATCACCCTTCTGCTGGTGACACACGACCGTTACTTCCTCGACACAGTCTGCAACGAGGTTTGGGAACTGGACGGCAGCAGCCTTTATATCTACAAAGGCAACTACGAGAACTACGTGGAGAAGAAAGCCGCAAGGGTGGAGAATGAAGTGTCAGGCATAGAGAAGGCACGCAACACTTTCCGCCGAGAGTTGGAATGGATGCGCAAACAGCCCAAGGCCAGGACCACCAAATCAAAAAGCCGCCAGGATAATTTCTACGAGGTCGAAGCCAAAGCGAAAAAACGTGTGGAAGACCAACAACTGGAACTCCAGATGAAAATGAACCGCCTCGGCGGAAAAGTCGGGGAGCTGAAGAAGGTCTATAAAAGCTTCGGCGAAAAGCATATCCTGAAAGGATTCGACTATACCTTCAAAAAAGGGGAACGCGTAGGTGTCATTGGGCGCAATGGTGCAGGCAAATCCACCTTCATCAATATCATCCTCGGCACCGAACAGCCCGACAGCGGAAAGGTCAATATCGGGGAGACCGTGGTATTCGGACATTACAGCCAGCAAGGCCTCCACATCAAAGAAGACATGCGGGTCATTGAATACGTCAAGAACATCGCAGAGAACTTCCCATTGGCTAACGGAGGCTCCCTCAGTGCCGCACAATTCCTCGAACTCTTTCTGTTCACGCCCGACCAGCAATATACGTATATCAGTCGCCTGAGCGGTGGCGAGAAGCGCCGGCTTCATCTGCTGTCGATCCTCTTCCGAAGTCCGAACTTCCTGGTACTGGATGAACCGACGAACGACCTTGACCTGCCCACTCTCGGCGTACTGGAAAACTTCCTTGCGGACTTCCCCGGTTGCCTGCTCATCGTGAGCCATGACCGGTATTTCATGGACAGGCTCGTCGATCATCTGCTGGTCTTCGAGGGGGATGGTGCGATAAGAGACTTCCCCGGCAACTATGGTTCGTACAGGGAAAGCCTCGAGGAGAAGAAAAAAAATGCACCTCGTGAAGACCTTGATAAGTCCAATAAACAAAAGGATATACCCGTCAAAGTAACGGAGAAGGATAAACGAAAAATGAGTTTTGGGGAGAAGCGCGAACTGGAACTGCTGGGAAAGGACATCGAAGCGCTCACCAAGGAGAGATCAGAAGTGACAGAGTCGATGAACAAGGGTGACCTGTCGTTTGAAGAGCTGGATAAGTCATCAAGACGGATCATGGAGATCGCATCACTGCTGGATGGCAAGGAACTCCGCTGGCTTGAACTCAGCGAAATGGCTTGACCGTAAGTGTTTTCAGATGACGGCGACCAGACTTTTCCCTTTTTCGGGGAAGATAGGGTTGAGTGAGCGCACGACCGGGATGCCGGTGACTTTTTCGATCTCGGATGAGGAAATGGGACCGTTACGATGCATAAGGATCTGCCCGTCTCCAAATTCAATCAAGGTCGGCCGGGCTTCCGTATCATGTCCTTCGCAAGTGAATACGAACGGCAAATTCATATTGAGCATTCCCGGATCTCCGGTCACCCGTGCAATGGCCATTGGAAATTGTATCCGGGATAAGACATCAAGCAACAGCGGTGAAGAAGGTATTGCAAATTCAATCCTACCCTCAGATGCCCTGACACTTTCTTTGATATGAAAACGGGGTTCGAGCAAAAAGCCGATCTTTCCTGAAAAAGATCTTGAAAGCAACTTCAGAGCAGGTTCGGATTCATGGGCATATTTCCCCAATCGCTCCGGGGAAGCAAGAAGGACTGTAAGTGCGATGTTAGGCTCGATATGTGCCGCCTGGCGCAGGTTTGAAACCGCCCCTTCATCGAGTGCGTTACAGGCAATGATATATCCCTCACTGTCAGGGATGACAATGAAATCTCGTTGGCATAATAGCACAACGGCCTTCATTACTGAGGTTTCAGCGTTACTTTTCATGGTTTGGACGTTAGCACATCAAGGGATAATGGAAGGTCGGTTGGTTCGTACCGCCGCTACGGAATGGATGATTCAACCGCAGCACATACAAATGTAGCAGAATAATCCAACGGGTGTTAGTACCCTCAACTATTTTTTTTACAAGGGGAAAAGGAGGCGAAAATCCCGGATCATCTGAACTGTGACTGGGCACGATGCAGCCTGTCATTGATGGCCAATCCAAGCCCATGTTCAGGGAATAACTCCGCCAGGATCACATCGGCATCGATGGCATCGATCTCGCGCATGGTATGGAATAGGTTCCTGGCGGCTTCATGCAGGTCGCCGGAAGGGGACAATACAAAGGCGTGATCAGGCGCCGGATCGACATACTGATGCCGGAAAGAGATCACTGCGAGGCGCTGGCCTTCAAAGTACCGCATGAGTTCAGGGATATCCCCCACAAACAGTGGCAACCTGGGTGCGTAATGACTTTTGAGCTTTCCGGGTGTGTTGGGGTGTGTATCGGAAGTCTTTTTAATGACAGGCCATCCGCTGAGCGATTCGATCTCATCGGCGGTAACAGCGCCATACCGGTGCAGGATCACCTTTCCCTCTTCAAAGCCGATGATGGTGGATTCGAGCCCCACCTGACAAGGACCACCATCAAGTATGTACGGAATGCTGCCTTTCAAACCATCATAGACATGTCGGGCGGTGACCGGACTGACATATCCTGATGGATTTGCACTGGGTGCCGCGAGGGGAAAATCAATGGATCTTAGAAGCTCGAGTGTGAAGGGGTGCGCGGGCACCCTCAGGGCCACATGGTCGCTGCCGGCTGTGACAAGGTCGGGCACGTTGCTTTTTTTAGGTAGGAGAAAAGTCAGCGGACCGGGGGAGAATCTTCCGGCCAACCTGAAGCATGCATCGGGAATGTCCCGAGCGTATGTTTCGAACCTTTCAAAGGAATCGACATGCAGAATGAGTGGATTGAACCTTGGCCTTTGTTTGGCCTCGTAAATGCGCAGGACTGCGTCTTCACTCAATGCATTTGCAGCAAGGCCGTAAACTGTCTCTGTAGGAATAGCGACAATTTCACCTTGCTGCAAAAGCATGGAAGCATATTTGATGTCCGTACCGATGGTCGTCTGCATGGGATGCAAAGGTAAGTCCCTAGCCGAATCGCTCCATCAAGAGTCCAACGGTTCAGATCAGGCTTCTGATTTTTCCAACTGGGTCTTGTCTTCCTTGAGTGTGAAGCAGATTTTTTGTTGTTCTTTGTCCAGATCCGCAATGAGTATATCTCCTTGTTTGACCTGCATCGCGAGGATCTCTTCCGCCAGTGGATCTTCCAGATATTTCTGAATGGCCCTGTGCAAGGGTCGAGCACCGAACTGCTGGTCGTATCCCTTGTCTGCGATGAAATTCTTCGCTTCCTCCGTCAGTTCCAGCGAGAAGCCCAGCGTGACAAGTCGTTTCATGACACCTTTCATGAGGATGTCGATGATCTCGAAGATATGTTCGCGTTCCAGGGTGTTGAAGATGATGACATCATCAACGCGGTTCAGGAACTCGGGAGAGAACGTACGTTTAAGCGCCTTCTCTATCACTGCTTTGTTGGCCTCCTCGGCATTGGCGACACGCGAAGTCGTCGCGAATCCGACCCCTTCACCAAAGTCCTTCAACTGCCTCACGCCAATGTTCGAGGTCATGATGATGAGCGTATTCTTGAAATCGACCCTCCGCCCAAGTCCATCCGTCAACATCCCGTCATCGAGTACTTGCAGGAGAATATTATAGATGTCGGGGTGTGCTTTCTCGATCTCATCGAGCAGTATCACACTATAGGGTTTGCGTCTGACCTTTTCCGTTAGTTGACCACCCTCTTCGTATCCTACATATCCGGGAGGTGCACCGATCAGGCGACTCACGGTGAATTTCTCCATGTACTCACTCATGTCGATGCGGATCAGTGAATCCTCTGAGTCGAACATGTAACGCGAAAGAGAACGGGCTAGTTCCGTCTTGCCGACGCCGGTCGGGCCGAGGAAAATGAAGGTACCGATCGGTTTTTTGGGGTCCTTGAGTCCCACCCGGTTCCGCTGGATGGCTTTCACGACCTTGCTGATCGCCTCTTCCTGTCCCACGACCATACCTTTCATGTCGTTCGCCATATTGCGGAGTTTCTCCGTCTCGGCCTGCACCATCCGCTTGACGGGGATACCTGTCATCATGCTGACAACCTCCGCGATCGCTTCCTCACTGATGGGATATCGCTTGTGTTTACTTTCTTCCTCCCAGTTCAATTTGGCCTTTTCAAGGTCTTCCTGCAGGCGCTTTTCATTGTCTCGCAAGGAGGCTGCTTCCTCGAAACGCTGGCTTTTCACGACCTTGTTCTTCTCCTGTTTGATATCCTCTATCTTCTTTTCGAGTTCAATGATATCCTCGGGGACGTTGATGTTCTTCAGATGCACGCGGGCACCGACTTCGTCCATGACATCAATGGCCTTGTCTGGCAGGAGGCGGTCGGTGATATATCTGTCGCTCAACTTAACGCATGCGTCTATGGCGTCATCGGCATAGTTGACATTGTGATATTCCTCGTATTTCGATTTGATGTTATTGAGGATCATGATCGTTTCGTCCACACTCGGTGGTTCTACCATGACCTTTTGGAATCGACGGTCCAGGGCACCATCCTTCTCGATGTACATGCGGTACTCATCGAGGGTGGAAGCACCGATGCACTGGAGTTCGCCACGGGCGAGTGCGGGTTTGAAGATGTTGGATGCATCGAGTGACCCACTGGCACCGCCGGCGCCCACGATGGTATGGATCTCATCAATGAAGAGGATCACATCCCTGTTCTTTTCCAACTCGTTCATGATCGCCTTCATGCGTTCCTCGAACTGTCCCCGATATTTCGTGCCGGCCACAAGTGCTGCAAGATCCAATGATACCACACGCTTGTCGAACAACACACGGGAGACCTTGCGTTGTACGATGCGAAGCGCCAAACCTTCCACAATGGCCGTCTTACCCACTCCGGGTTCCCCGATGAGGATGGGGTTGTTCTTCTTCCTGCGCGACAGGATCTGAGAGACCCGCTCGATCTCTTGTTCTCTGCCCACGATCGGATCCAGTGATCCCAATTCGGCAAGACGGGTTATGTCACGGCCGAAATTATCGAGTACCGGCGTCTTGCTTTTTGCCACAGTCCCTTGCTGCTGGCGGGTCCTTTGCTGGTAACCCTTCTTCTCCTCATCAAACTCGTCATCCGCATCGTCAGGGTATTCGCTGCGCACATCATTGCTTTTGACAAGCCCCAACTCATTCCGGAACAGGTCGTAATCAACCTCGAAATTGTTGAGTATCTGCGTAGCGATGTTTTCCTTGTTCTTCAGGATAGAAAGCATCAAGTGCTCCGTTTCCACGGTCGGACTCTTCAGCGCCTTCGCCTCAAGCACGGTCACCCGTATCACCTTTTCCGCCTGACGGGTGAGTGGAAGACTGTTGATGTTTGCAATATTCTTACCTGTTTTATCCTTCACCGCCATCTCTACCTCCTTGCGCAGTTCGTGCAGATCCACATTCAGATTCCTGAGGATCTTAACTGCTGTGTTGTCACCCTCCCGGATGACCCCAAGCAGCAAATGCTCCGTGCCGATGAAGTCGTTACCCAGCCGCAATGCCTCTTCCCTGCTGAAAGAAATGATCTCCTTTACCTGGGCTGAAAAGTTATTGTCCATTAGGTATTGTTTTATAATTTCCGAGAGATACAATTATAACGAATAATTTTGAGTAAGGTTTGTACGTTTCCTCCACCAGGGCTGGATATGCGGATCATGGAAAGTCAGTTGAGTGAAGTTCCGTACTTTCCCTTCGAATACTTTGTTAAGGGTTTGAGAAATCCGTCCGAACAAATGTAAGAACAGGTATTTCACCGCACAAACAATATGATGATGAATGTCAAAATTGATACCAAAGATCGATTTTCCGTTTTGCATGTGGAAGAGAAGACGCTGACTGCTAATATGGCAGAACAACTGGTGGCATCCATCCGGCAATGCCGCCAAAAGGACGTCAGAAACATCATACTCGATCTCGATAGGGTATCATCCATGGACACGGAGATCGCGACACTCATCCTGCAAGAACAACAACAATCTTACGAGATGCAGCATTCATTCGTCATTTGTTGCCTTCAAAAGGAAATTGAACATTGGCTCGACAAAGAAGATATGCTCGAATTGATGAATGTGACGCGGACGGAAAGCGAAGCGTGGGATATCGTACAGCTGGAAGAGATCGAGCGGGAATTCATGGATGAGTGAGATTCATGGCCGTGCTTTCCACCTGTGGATCCATTTACCACACTGGAGATATTTCGATCACCGGCATGAGACAGTGGGTATCTTACCATGTCTTGTCACATTTACGACGACAATGCCCTTTTCATCAATCCTGTTCCTTCTTTTTTAATCCCTGATTCCTATGCTTGCTGTCACGATCCTTGGTAACAACTCAGCCCTGCCCATGCATGACCGGCATCCGACATCGCAGGTGGTGACGAATGGGGAAAAGTTGTTTCTGGTGGACTGTGGCGAGGGTACGCAGATGCAGATGAATCGTTACAAGATCCGCAGAAGCCGCATCAGCCATATATTCATCTCACATCTTCATGGGGATCATTATTTCGGACTTCCCGGATTGCTCAATACTTTCAGCCTGACGAACCGGACTGAGCCCATCCATCTCTTTGCACCTCCGCCATTACAGGAAATCCTTCAAATGCAGATGAACGCCGGGGAATCCCATTTCAATTTCCCGTTGCATTTCCATCCGCTCGATCAAAACGCCTTGCTGCTGGACGACCCCAAACTCACGGTATCCAGTTTCAAAGTCACACACCGCATCCCTTGCTGGGGATTTCTTTTCCGGGAAAAACAAAAACCAAGAAAAGTGGATCCCGAAAAAGCTTACACCGCAGGGGTTCCGGAAGCGTTCTTTCCTTCACTCAAAGAAGGGGCGGATTTCGTCACGCCGGATGGGATCACAATACCCAATGCTTCACTGACAAGATCGTCACCGGAAAGTGCCTCCTATGCCTACTGTGCCGATACCCGATACAATGAATCGCTGATCGACATCGTCAAAGATACCAGTCTTATGTACCATGAGGCGACGTACCTGGATGATCAACGTGAAAAGGCATCACTAAGGTTTCATTCCACCGCAAAACAAGCCGCCATACTGGCACAAAAATCCAATGTCAAGCGATTGATACTCGGCCATTTCAGCAGTAAATATGAAGTACTGGAAGGATTCCGCGATGAAGCCAAAGCTGTTTTCCCGAATGTCGATGTCTGCCGCGAGGGGGTCACCTATCTGGCGCAATGATCAAATAAAAAAAGAGATCCGGCAGCACATCAACCCCGCTCGTGCAGGGGCCTTTTTCGCCAAAGCTCACCGGCTGCGACGTTGCAATTCCTTCCTGATCAGTGCGAGCTCCCGACCGGTCTGCCCGGCGACGGAAGTGTTCTCCTGAGCGCGGCGCATCAGGTATGGCACCACATCGCGAATTGGACCGAAAGGCAGATATTTACTCACGCTGTAATCCGCTTTCGCAAGATTGAAGGAGATGTTATCGCTCATCCCATAGAGCTGTGAGAAATGCACATGCGGATGCTGATGCGAAAGGCTATGTTGATCGAGGAGCTGGGTCGTCAATAGATTGCTCTGTTCATTATGGGACGCGACGATGAAAGCGACATGTTCGATATGGCTGACAGAAAGCCTGATCGCCTCGTCATAATCCCTGTCAGTCGATTCCTTGTCGGACTGGATGGGTGATGGATAACCCATCTCTGCAGCCCTCGCCCTTTCCTTCTCCATGTAGGCGCCACGGACAAGCTTGATGCCCAGTACGAAACCCCGCTGCATGGCCGCTTCGATCGAGTCCTTCACAAAGGCAAGTCGGTCATGGCGGTACAGCTGTGCGGTATTGTACACAACAGGCCGCTCCTTGTTGAATCGATCCATCATGCGCATCGTCAGCACATCCACCGGATCCTGGATCCAGGTCTCCTCCGCATCCACCAGCACGCCGACATGTTTCTCCGAGGCAAGCGCACAGATCTTATACATCCTGTCGTGCACTCGTTTCCATTCCTCCTGCTCCGTTTGTGAAAGGGCTGATAACGCCGTGTCAAAACGACTGACCAATGTGCCGGAATGTTCTCCGACAGACCTGTCAAGTTTTTCCAGCAAGCCAACCCTTGATATGCCCGTCACCTTGATGCTTATGAATGGGATATTCGATTGCGTGGCGGCGTAATTGATCACCCGGATGAATTCATCACAAGCATGGTCGAATGCCGGCTCATTGCTCTCCCCTCCTTCCACACCATAGTCCAGGATCACTTTCACCCCGTATTGGCCAAGTTTTTCGGCGACCCCGGCCGTCTCCTCCAAAGTCTCTCCCCCGACGAACTGCTCAAAAATGGTTTTTCGGATGATCCCATTGATGGGAAGCCCGGCACGGATCGCCCAGCTTGTTACACGGATGCCCCAATCCACCAGCAGCGAATGACTCATGGATGAAAAGAGCAGGTTTGCTTTTCTCAGTGATCCTTTGGATTTATATGCGAATGCATTTTCCGTATTATCGAAGGAAATGGTCTTTGCGGGGTCGATCATACAGCCGTGAATTGATCCGGCAAAGATAGATGCTTTGACCATTCGGGGACTCGGTACAGATCCCTGATTTAAACGAACATCACTTGACCCGCATGGCGATGGACA
>JBIKIB010000422.1:0-3273 GCA_044361845.1 Chitinophagaceae bacterium
GGCTTTGGCGGGAATAACTTTGTTGCCTCCGATTGGTGGATACGCAGTGCCGCCTACTTCAGGCTGAAGAACATCAACCTCGGATATACGCTCCCCAAGGCGGTGCTGAGCAAGGTCAAGATCAGCTCACTGCGGGTATTTGTCAGCGGTCAGAACCTGATCACTTTCACCAAGGCATGGAATGGATTCGATCCCGAGATCAACAATGCCAACGCGGAATTCTATCCATTGATGCGCACCCTTACGGCGGGGCTGAATGTCAACTTCTAAACACACTAAACAACAGACAATGAAAAAATATATCTATCTCCCCTTGCTAGCACTCCTGCTGGGAGCAACGGGTTGCGAAAAGTTCCTCGACAGGAAGCCCCTGGATGCATCCTCTGCATCCAACTACCTGGCGACTTCCGAAGAAATGGAACTCGGGTTGAATGGTGTCTATGCATCAGCATTCTGGGTATTCCCCAACAATACCCCGCTGATGTTCTCCGTGGAAGCGACCACCGACCTGGCGATCAAACGCGGGGGCAATGCAGAAGACTTTGTGGCCATGGGTGACGGGGGACCCTTCCTCATCAATAATGCCCTGGTGAACACCTGCTGGAGCCAGGCTTTCAAACTGGTGCAACGTGCCAATCAGCAACTCACCGGCATGGAGAATGGCCGTGCAAATGTTTCTGCAGCCACTTTTGCACGCATCCGCTCGGAGGCACTGGTCCTTCGGGCATGGGCGTATTTCAACCTTATGTACATGTTCGGGGATGTACCTTGGTATAACAAAGCACCCGGTGTAGATGAAGTACTGAAGGCCAGTCGTACCCCGGTGGCGACCATCGTAGCTGAACTATATAAAGATCTGGATGAGGCTGCTGCCGGTTTCGTGACGGCAGGTGCACAACCCGTCATTGCAAACGGAAGGGTCAATATCGGCGTGGCGCTGGGGTTAAAGGCGAAACTCGCCTTGCTCATAAAAGACCATCGCACGGCGGCCACCGCTTCCAAGGCTGTGATCGATCTGAACCAGTATGGACTGAATCCCAGCTATCCCGCGCTGTTCATGCTCACCGGACAGGTGGCCAATACGAATCGTGAGATCATGTTCAACATGACTTATGCCACCGACCTGGCAAATCCACAGAACTGGGGCCCGATCCTGGGTGTTCCCCGACAGGTCACCAACTCTCAGAGCAGTCATTTCCCCACACAGGCACTCGTCGACAGGTTTGAGGGAAGTGATGGGCTTCGGATCGACCAGTCCGCCGTCTATAACCGCACCAATCCCCGGATCAACCGCGATCCCAGACTCAGATGGACGATCTACATGCCCGGCGATACCATGGCTTACAGAACCCTGCTGACCCCATCGCTGCCATATGTCAATCCCATGGAACGAACGATCTTCAATATTCACACCAATGTCCGTTTCCGGTGGAATTGGAGTACGCTTCGATATGATAACATAGCGGGCAATAATGACTGGATAGGTGCTCAGGCCGCGGGCATCCAGTGGCAGGTGAGCGCCACTGGCAATATCGGCGGAGTGGGATATGTATGGAGAAAATACATCGATTCCACACAGTATATCTGGGAACACAAGACCGGATACATCAACATGCGGTTCGCTGATATCCTGCTGTTGTATGCAGAGGCGAAGACCGAACTCGGAGAGGTCGATGCGACCGTGCTTACGGCGGTCAACCGTGTTAGAAATCGTGTCGGCCAACCCAGTATCACGACAACCAATCCTGCTCAACTGCGGCAGATCATCCGCAGGGAGCGTGTCGTGGAACTGGCAGGAGAAGGCCACAGGCTCTTCGACCTCAGGAGATGGAATATCTACGAGACCGCTAACAGCGGCCCTGTCGTGGGTTTCGCAATCAATCCCGCCATCGCCCCGGCAAACCCCGTTTTTGATGCCAATGAGGTTCCTGACTATAACGCGAGCATCAACGATCGGATCAGATTTCGAAACCAGACCCGTGCGAATAACAATGCGAAATATAAATTATGGCCCATCCCTCAGTTCGAAGTCGATGCCAACCCCACGGGCATGACGCAGAATCCCGGATGGTGATCGAAAACTGTTATGAGTAGTTTTTAGTATGTAACGGGCGGTGTTTCTACACTGCCCCCTCATTTCCCCCACCAAGAAATGACAAATGGTCCGCAGCGGCATTGAGATGATGCTTCTGCGGACCATTCGCGTTTCAGTCCTTTTCCTTGAATATCCGTCATTCGTTCACGGTCAACACCAGCCTTCCTCCCTGCAGCAACTGTTGGTGCGAAATGGAGCGCACAGGGATCCGCCGTCCGTTCAGTTTTACAGCGACGATCCCTTTCGCGGCACCTCCGCTGCGGCGGATAACGGTGATGGATAGTTGTTTTTTTTCACCCAGCCTGATCGTCGCTTTATCCACCAGCGGAACACCAAATACATACTCCCCTGCGACGGGGTTAAGGGGGTACATACCAAGGCATGACCACACGTACCATGCACTCATCTGGCCGCAGTCATCGTTGCCGATGAGTCCGTCAGGACCTGTCTTGTACATGCTGTCTGACACCCGGCCGACCCATTTGGCCGCAAGGTCGGGCCTGCCAAGAAGGGTGTACATGTAAATGATGTGATGGGAGGGCTCGTTGCCGTGCGCGTACTGCCCGATGAGTCCGGTCACGTCCACGGATACGTTATCCCCTTTCAGGATCGATGGCGAGGCGAACAGTTCATCGATCTTCTTCACCAGTTGTGCTTTACCGCCATGTAAAGCGGCGAATCCCTCTATGTCATGCGGTACGAAGAAGCTGTGTTGCCAGGCGGTTCCTTCGATGTACTGCCCCTCGAACCCATGCTCTGAGATCAGCGGGTCGAAGGGTTCTATGAACCTTCCGGAGCTGTCTTTCGCACGCATGAAGCCTGTCTTCGGATCGAAGAGGTTCTTGTAGTTCATGGCCCGTTTCATGTAATATGCATGATCTTCTGTGCGGTTGAGTTTAGCGGCGACCTGTGCGATGCACCAGTCATCGAAGGCGTATTCGAGGGTATAGGTCACACTCCAGCCGTGCTTCTCCTGCGGGATGTACCCAAAGCGGATGAAGTCCGGCGTGCCACGCTGCTGCTGGTTCGCGCTCTTCTTCATCGCCACGTATGCCTTTTCCCTGTCGAAGCCGGGGATATCTTTCAGGATGGCATCCGCGATGACGGGGATCGCATGGTAGCCGGTCATGGTATTGGCTTCCCAGGTGCTGATATCCCATACGGGCAGGAGTCCGTTA
>JBIKIB010000423.1:0-3271 GCA_044361845.1 Chitinophagaceae bacterium
AACCCGCACGGTCTTGGTCAGCAGGGCTTCCTGGTCGCGGACAGCCCAGATCACGTGTGCATAGAGAAAGGTCTTGTTCATGTATGCGTGTTTTTGCGGAAAGGCAGAACGGGATCAGCTGTTCATGATCCTGTTCTGTCTGTTGATGCTTTCCATATGGACAGCGTCAAGGTACCGGGTCACGAAGTCGCGGCTGAGTCCGATCTTATCCGCCTTTTGAAAGGACTTGTCGAGGATCTGATTCCAGCGGTTCGTCTGCAGGATCGTGACGCTGTTATTGCGTTTATACTCTCCTATCTTTTCGGCTATGCGCATCCGTTGTGCGAGCAGATCCATCAGTTCGTCATCCACATGGTTGATCTGTTCGCGGAGTTTGTCGAGTGCGGCATGAAAGCTTTCAGAGCTGACGTCCTCCACCCTCCATTTGATCGCATCGAGCATCTCCGCGAGGCGGGTGGGTGTCACCTGCTGCTTCGCATCACTCCATGCATTGTCAGGGTCGATATGGCTTTCGATCATCAGTCCGTCGAAATCCAGGTCGATTGCTTTCTGCGCGACATCCAGTAGGATATCCCGCCTGCCGCAGATATGGGAGGGGTCGTTGATGATCATCATTCCGGGATTGCGGCGTTTCATCTCGATCGCAAGATGCCACATCGGTGCATTCCTGAATTCGGTGTTCCCATAGGAGGAGAAACCACGATGGATGAGCCCGATCTGTTTGACACCTGCGCGGGCAACACGCTCAACGGCTCCGCTCCACAGCTCCAGGTCTGGATTGATGGGGTTCTTGATCAGCACCGGTACATCTACGCCACGGAGCGCATCGGCGACTTCCTGGACACTGAAGGGATTGACCGTAGTGCGGGCTCCGATCCAGAGCATGTCGACGCCGAAAGTGAGGGCATCCTGCACCTGCTTGCCGGTGGCCACCTCCACAGTGGTCGGAAGGCCGGTGATCTTCTTAGCCTGTTGCATCCATGGCAACCCTACGGCACCCACGCCTTCGAACAATCCGGGCTTGGTGCGTGGCTTCCAGATGCCCGCACGCAGCATATCCACCTTCCCGGTGGCGGCAAGCTGCTGCGCCGTGGCGATCAATTGCTCTTCACTCTCTGCACTGCAGGGTCCGGAAATGATCAGCGGACGCTTTGCCCATTTTTCCTGCAGGATGGATTTGGATCCTTTCTCAACTGTTTGCATGATATAAAATTAAAGAATTAACATAAGCTGTTCGATCTGCCGGTCACGGATCGATGCATACCGGCATGAGGTTGCATATTCATTTCAGGATCCTTCTGATCTTATTCGCCCCTTCTATCAACTCGGCAAGGTATTCCCAGTTCTCCTTCTCCAGGCAGCTCTTGAACTTGCGCAACTGGCTGATATGTTCATTGAGCACATCCAGGACGTTCTCCCGGTTCTGGCGGAAGATGGGTACCCACATGGCAGGATTGCTCTTTGCGAGACGGACGGTACTCTCAAATCCCGCACTCGCCATCTCGAAAATCGCATCATCCTCCTTCTCCTTCTCCAATACCGTATTCGCCAGCGCGAAGGATGTGATATGCGATATATGGCTCACATAAGCGGCATGCAGATCGTGTGAAAATGCATCCATTTCGATCAGATGCATACCGATCGATCTGAACATCTGCCGGGTCCACTCCGCCGCATCGGCATCGCTGTCCGGGAGGTCGCAAAGGATCACGGCTTTGTTATCAAAAGCCCCGCTGACCGCGGCTTCCGGACCGCTGTACTCCGTCCCCCACATGGGGTGTGTGGCAACATACCGACCGCGCTTCGGGTGTTCTTTCACCGCATCCGCCAGTTGTGCTTTCGTCGATCCGAGATCCACCACGATCTGATGTTCCGTCAAATCCAGCACCCCTGGGAGAAGAAGTACCATGCTGTCCACCGGAATGGCAAAGATCACGACATCAGACAGCCGCACCGCATCCTGCAGTGAGAGCATTCGGTCGGCAAGCCCGAGTTCGATCGCTTTGGCCGCATGTTCCTTGTTGGCATCGACACCGATGATCTCGGATGAGATGCCCTTCTCCCGGAGGCGGATCGCCAGGGACCCTCCTATGAGGCCCATCCCGACGATGGCCACACATTTCTTTTCGATCGATCGCTGATTCATGAGATATTTCTTGATACATCCAACGCCTTCCATGCAGCGATGCGCTCCCGGGCCTCACGGATCCGCTCTTCCCGGCTGCAAAGGCTGACCCTTATGAAGCGGTCACCCGCCGTACCGAAGATCCCACCCGGTGTGATGAATACATTCGCACCATGCAGGATACCATCACTGAGTGCATAACAGTCAGCATAACGGTCAGGGATACGCGCCCAGACGAACATACCCGCCTGTGTGGGATCATATCCGCATTCGAGCAGGTCAAGCAATGCGAATGCCTCTGTACGCCGTTTCCGATAGACATCATTGACGGCATCATACCATTCCTGACCGAGGCCCAGTGCGGTCGCAGCCGCCAGCTGAACGGGAAGGAACATCCCGCTGTCCATATTACTCTTGAACCGGAGGACTTCCCCGATGCGTTTCTCTGCACCACAGAGCATTCCGATCCGCCAGCCGGCCATGTTCTGCGATTTGCTCAGGGAGTTCAGCTCGAGTACCAGGTCTGCCGCACCTGGCAGGCTCAGCATACTCATCGGGTTGTCGTTGAGGATGAAACTGTATGGATTGTCATGCACGATCAGCACCTGATGCCGGCGGGAAAAATCGAGCAACTCCATGAGCATACCCTTCTCCGGCAGCCGGCCCGTCGGCATATGCGGATAGTTCACGAAGATGAGTTTCACCTTTCCGGATGACGGGTCCTTGGCATGTTCTGCCATGAACGCATCAAGCGCTGCGAAGTCCGGGAACCAGCTGCGGTCCTCTGTCAGATCATATTCCGCTACCCTGCCGCCGGCGAGCTGTACGGCACTCCGATATGTGGGATAGCCTGGATTGGGCACAAGTGCCACATCACCCTTGTCGAGGTAGGTCATGCAGATATGCATGATGCCTTCCTTGCTGCCGATCAGCGGGAGGATCTGCGTATCGGGATCGAGTGACACGTCGTACCAGCGCTTGTACCATGCCGCTGCCGCTTTTCGAAAAACAGGAGAGCCTTTGTATGACTGATAGGCATGAACATCAGGCTTCGCAGATTCCTCCTGCAATACCCGGATCACATCCGGATGTGGAGGCAGGTCAGGGCTTCCGATGCCCAGGTTGATGACAGCCTTACCGTTGCCG
>JBIKIB010000098.1:0-10909 GCA_044361845.1 Chitinophagaceae bacterium
TCATAGACGGTACCGGAAACAGCTGGTTCTATGCCGATGCGGCAATAAAGGATGGTAAGATCCTGAAAATTGGCAAAAATCTGACAAAACCCGGGGTCAAGACCCTGGATGCCAAGAACATGTTCGTATGTCCTGGCTTCATAGATGTGCATGCCCATATCGAAGCAGGAATATTCGACCGCCCTACCGCCGACAATTACATTTACGATGGTGTGACGACCGTAGTGACCGGTAATTGTGGCAATGCTGCTGAAGACCTGGGTGTTTTTTTCAGAAAGATCGACAGCATTCACACCTCTATCAACGTCGCTTCCCTGGCTGGCCATAATACCATCAAAAGACTAAGTATGGGTATGGGCAGTCGAATTCCGACGATGACAGAACAACATCAAATGGAAAAACTGATGCAACAAGCCATGGCTGATGGCGCAGTAGGGCTTTCCACCGGACTCATCTATCTCCCGGGCATGTATGCAAAAACAGAAGAAATCGTCGGAATAGCAAAAATCGCAGCTCAGAATGGAGGTGTTTATGCTACACATATGCGCAACGAAGGGTCAAATGTCACGCAAGCCATCGAGGAAGCCCTCACCATCGGCAGGGATGCAAAAATCCCGGTACAAATATCCCATTTCAAAGTGGCCGGCCGCGCAAACTGGGGCAGATCAAAAGCCACCTTGGAGCAGGTGGAGAACGCCAGAAAGGAAGGTATTGAAGTGACCATTGATCAGTATCCATACACTGCCAGCAGCACCAACCTGGCTGTCACAGTACCAGACTGGGCACTGGACGGTGGCCTGGATTCATTACGCAAGAGGATGATGGACCCTACAACCAGAAAAAAAATCATCAAAGGGATGATGAATACCATCAAGAAATCGAAGAACCGAAATTACAGCTATGCCGTCGTGGCCATGTACTCGCCGGATACATCCCTTAATGGTAAAAATATATCCGAGATCAACCGGCTGAAAGGCAGAAAAAAAGGAGTCGATAACGAAGCTTCAACCATCCTGGACATGTTGAAAGCCGGAAACGCACAAATGGTTTACCATACAATGAACGAGGAGGATGTGAAACACTTTATGCGGTATCCTTTCAATATGCCGGCTGCAGACGGAGGCGTGAGCTCCGGAAAGGGAATGCCCCACCCAAGATCTTATGGTACCAACGCCAGAGTATTGGGTAGATATGTCCGGGAAATGAACATCATCGGGTTCGAAGAAGCCATCCGTCGCATGACATCCTTGCCGGCTCAAAAATTCGGACTGAAGGAAAGAGGTCTGCTGAGGGAAGGATTCGCAGCGGATGTTGTGATATTCAACCCCGAAACCATCATCGACAAATCCGTTTTTGACAATCCCCACCAATTTGCTGCCGGGATTCCATATGTGATCGTCAATGGTAAAGTCGTGATTGAAGATGGAACGCACAATGGGACACGCAGCGGTAAAGCTCTCCGAAAAAAAGATGACTGAACCATCATGAAAATCCTCATGGGTGACAAACAAAAGTCATCAAAACATCAGATCATTTGCCCTTTTTCCACTTGTCATAACCCATCTTGGCCTCATCCAAAAGGGCTATAAATTTCGCGATATTCGGATCATATCCATATCCGTCCCTGATGATCCTCTTTTCATCGCCGTCAAGGAAGAAATAATACGGTTGGCTGTTGGCCAGGTAGGTAGTCACCTGCAGGTCAGCATTCTTATCCCCTAAGGTTGTAACTTTTTTATTCAATGACTCTGAATAATATTGCTCGTTCTCTTGAAGATCAATATCATGCACATCAACGTAAAGTGATACGATCACGAAATCCTCCTTAAGCCTTTTCATGACCTCGGGATCGCTCCAAACCTCCGCTTCCATCTTCCGGCAGTTCACGCAATTAATCCCGGTGAAGTCAATCATCAAAGGCTTTTTCAGCTTTCGGGCAATATCCAAGGCCTCCGAATAGTCGAAATATGTGGTCATCCCATATGAAGTGACGACTTCCGGCTCATAGATACGCATCCTTTCATAATATTTCTGAGGATGCGGAAGACCGGTTGAAGACTCGGAAGTATCACCAAACGAAACCGCTTGCTTCTGCGAAACTCCCGACATGATGAAATCCTGTGTTCCAACAGGTGGCAAAAAAGCTCCAATGGCCTTCAACGGCGCACCCCACAAACCCGGAATCATATAGACAGTGAATGAAAACACTGCAATCGCGAAGAAAAGTCGGGTAACCGAAAGATAGGGAAGTCCAAAATCATTCTTTGGAAGCTCATCGTCATGGTGAAGCTTAAGCTTCCCCAATAGGTATACACCCAGCAACAGGAAGATCACGATCCAGAGACTTAAAAATACTTCCCTGTCAAGAATTCTCCATCCTTTTACTAAATCAGCATTGGAGAGAAACTTCAATGCCAGAGCGAGTTCAAGAAATCCTAAGGTTACTTTGACAGCATTCAACCAGCCGCCCGCTTTTCCAAGGATATTTAGCTTACTCGGAAAGAAGGCAAACAAGGCAAAAGGCAATGCTAAAGCAATCGAAAAGCCCAGCATCCCGATCAATGGTCCCAGATAGCTTCCCTTGGCCGCAAGCACCAATAAATTGCCAATGATCGGTCCGGTACAGGAAAATGATACCAATACCAATGTTAGGGCCATGAAGAATATGCCCATAAAACTCGTGGAATCAGACCGGGCATCAGACTTGTTCATCCAGGATGCCGGAAGATTTATCTCAAAAGCACCCAAAAATGATATGCCAAATACCAGAAAAAGAACGAAGAATACCAAATTCGCTATCCAGTTGGTGGCGAGGTTATTCAGCGCAGCAGGTCCAAACGCAAACGTGACTAAAAAGCCCAAAAAAGTAAAAATGATGACAATGGACGCCGCATAAAGGAGCGCATTCCGGATGCCCTGCTTTCGGGTCGTACTTCGTTTCGTAAAGAAACTGACCGTCACAGGTATCATGGAATACACACATGGAGTCAACAACGCCAGCAAACCACCTCCAAAGGCCGCTATAAAAATCCACCAAAGTGACTGGTTTTGGATATCCCCGGCAGACTCATCCACTTTATCACCCCGGCTGGTTCCAGAGGATCCCGGCATGTCTCGTTGTATGAAAAAACTGAAAGCTTCCTCGCCATTCAGGAAATTATCACCCGACTTATACATGTATCGAATGCTGCCCTTCAGCACGATGCTGTCAGATGACATCACCCTTACCGGCCTTTGCCATTCTACCGAATCAAGAAAAAAGGACGTTTCTGCATCCAGGGCAACATCCATCTCCGACATCAGCTGCCCCTTCGATGCTGCTGTATCCCTCAAATACATTGAAGAAGCACTATCAAAGGATATCTCTGAATAGAGAGCGTCTTCAGCGGATTTTTGCAGTGCATAAAGCTTTACACCCGGTTTCACAAATGCCTTGAATGATACGATCACCGTGGAATCATCCACCCTTTGCTTGCCATTGACAAGCCTCACCATTCCGTCCTTCTGCGCAAATAATGAAAACGGAAGTGAAATCAGAATGCAGGCCGCAATTCTTTTGAAATAATACAACATCGGAAACGGTTAAAAGATACTATTGCAAGGATATGGAAAAACTCTTCCTTGCAGGTGGCAGGCATTCTGTATCGTTGCATAGCATATATTCCACCGTGCCACTCAGGTTTGTCTTGACATTTCCTTTTACGGTCGCAGTCTGCACAAATTCAACTTTATTCGAGTATTGCTTCACATTCACATCAAAGAGCTTTTCGAAATGAGTCTCCATTTTCCCGACTTCTTTCACATTCCCGGTCAAGGTTACCAAGGGATTTTTGGTGAATTCAACCGATGTGGGAATGGGGCCGCCATCCGGAGTGGTCTGAGAATAAATATGCCAGCCCTTTTCAATGACTGCTGTCATTCTGACTTCAAATTTTCCAGCACCAAGCTTTTTTGAAGTAAAAGCCCAGGTAACAGGATTCTTGACCTGAGCTGAAGACCCTTTTGGGTACACAGACATCAACAAAAAGAAAAAAAGTACTACACGCGTAAATCCTTGCATGGCTATTGTATTGAATTAGTACGAAATTAAACCATAAGTGTTAACCACTCTGTATCAGGCATCACCCAGCTTAAAAAGAAATAAGTTCGAAAAGCGGTTCTTTCAATTTCCTTTCGCCTTTTATCCCTGGTTTCGGTTCCTCAATGGAAAAAATCTTCAGGGATTTTTTTCCCTTTTCGACAGTGTACGCAAATGTCATAGAATTTCCTTCATCGGTGGTCATGGTCATGATATTATGATAGGGGATGGTGGTCTGCATGCAATCGCCTGTATAGCAAATTGCATAATCCCGATATCCTTTAAGCCCTTCGATTTTTCCGCTTGGCAAGAAATGAACCTTTTTTCCGGAAGCACTCCCTTTTTCCAGCAACTGGTAATGTCCTGCGACCATTTGATCATTGATAAGAGAGATCCAAACCGGTATTCCATTACTCATATCTTCCACCCGGATATAGTGTGAGGGAACGGATTTTCCAGTGAATGCCGTATCTACAAGGGTAAAACCTTGACCGTCAGCATCCGCTAAAATTGTCATATTGCCATGAAAAGTTGCATTTAGAAGAACTACATTGCCATTTTCAACAGCATAGGTGAGGGTATCACCTTCAAAACCCCGGTCGACAAAAACCTTGTCAGAACCCGTGAAATATAGCTGGAAAGAATACGCCGGAGGTGAAAAATTTAGAGAATCCTTGTTCTCATCGAGAAAAGTCTGGTTGACAAACCGACCCTGCAACACCATCTTCTCTGCCTCTTTTTTTACTGTATCCTTACAGGAAGATAGAACCATGAGTGCAATGACCGGGAAAAAGTAAGAAGCTATATTTTGCATTTTGCTGTGAGGTTTTATGCATAAAGATAGACTCACAGGCTGGATAGTGTCATAATAAAGCGTTAAATCGAGGACCTCAGCCCTTCAAAAGCTGTTCGACAGGTTGCACTTCCAAATGATGGCTGGCAACATAGAATTCAGGCTTTGGATCACGTAGAAAAAGTTCCCTGTACTTATTCTGCATCCTGCGCTTGAAATTGCCGAGGTAGCCAGGCTTGGAAATGAGTTCCTTATCCAGGGGCATAGCCTCGATGAGTTCGCTCCCGACAAACATCATCAAATTCATGGTACGGATTTGGAACAAAATAAGGAAGACCATCACTAGCAGTCAAGCAGACTAATACGCTTCAATACTCGTATTTGTACGGGCAGAGATTTTACAGATTACCAAGCGGAAATCACGTTTTTGTTATGCACAACATCCCGTGGATTGTCCTTTCACATTAACTTGCAACCATGCAAGAATACCTGAAAGGCCTGAATGACAGACAACGGGAAGCAGTGTTACACATGGATGGGCCCCTAATGATCATTGCCGGTGCCGGTAGCGGAAAAACAAAGGTCCTGACGACCCGGATCGCTAATCTTATGGCCCATGGTGTCGACTCATTCCGCATCCTTGCCCTGACTTTCACCAACAAGGCCGCCAAAGAAATGAAGGAAAGGGTGGAGAAAATACTGGGAAACAACGAGGCCAGAAACCTATACATCGGGACATTCCACTCCGTGTTCGCAAGAATTCTCCGAAGTGAAGCACAACGGCTGGGCTTTCCACAAAGCTTCACGATTTATGATACCGATGACGCTAAAAGCGTCGTGAAGTCCGTCATCAATGAACTCAGCCTGGATGATAAACTCTACAAGCCTTCGACCATCTATAATCGCATTTCCTCCGCAAAAAATGCACTGGTGGGCCCGGAAGACTATGCTAACGATCATTATCTTCAGCAGGAAGACGCCCGGTCAAACAGACCAGCGATCGCAAAAATATACGACGCATATGTGAAGCGGTGTTTCAAGAACGGCGCAATGGATTTCGATGACCTACTGCTGAAATTCTATGATCTGCTCAAGAATTACCCCGATAGCCTCCATAAATATCAACACAAATTCCGCTATATCCTGATAGATGAGTATCAGGATACCAACCCGGCTCAATATGAAATCATCAAACTTCTGGGAGCCGCTCACGAAAACGTTTGTGTGGTTGGTGATGATGCCCAATCCATTTACTCCTTTAGGGGTGCAACAATCGAAAATATACTGCAGTTCCAAAAAGATTACGAAGAAGTACATGTAGTCAAACTGGAACAGAACTACCGAAGCACTAAACACATCATAGAAGTAGCAAATCAAGTCATCGGTAATAATAAAAACCAAATACCAAAAGCACTTTGGACGGATAACCCCAAAGGTGAAAAAATACAGGTCGTGCGGACCATGACCGACAACGATGAAGGTAAGTTCGTGGCAGACACGATTCAAGAACAAAAACTACGCAATCATTTCTTCAACAAAGACTTCGCCATCTTATATCGCACCAATGCACAAAGCAGGGCATTTGAAGAAGCCCTTCGCAGAATGTCCATTCCCTATATCATATTCGGAGGCATAAGCTTTTATCAAAGAAAAGAAATCAAGGACTATGTCGCCTACCTGCGGATGCTCATCAATCCAAAAGATGAAGAAGCACTCAAACGCATCATCAATTACCCGGCCCGTGGCATCGGAAAAACCACTGTCGATAAATTGATCCTCTTGGCGAATGAAAACAACATAAGCATGTGGGATGTCCTTTGCCAAGCTGCTAAATTCGGATTCCGCTCATCAACACTTGAAGTCATCGATAATTTTGTCTTGATGATCAGAAGCTTCGCGAGTATGCTGAACGAAAAAAACGCATATCAGGTAGCCGTGCATATCGGTAAACAAACCAATATCGTTCGCGAAATGTTCAACGACAAAAGCACAGAAGGTGTTCAGCGTTATGAGAACATTCAGGAACTGCTGAACTCCATAAAAGAATGGGTGGATGATCAGGAAAACAGAGCTCAGATCGATATTGATGGGGTGCTTTTGGATACCGATGCCTTTAACGATGAACTGAACGAACCAAAGGAAGCACCAAATCTTTTTACTGAAGCACCCAAAGAAATACCCATGGAAAGGGCAGTACAGAATGCCACCCTTTCCGCATACCTGCAACAGATCACGCTGCTTACAGATGCAGATAAAAAAGACGAACACTCTGATACGGTCAAAATGATGACAATTCATGCCGCCAAAGGTCTGGAGTTCTCCTGCGTATTTGCCGGCGGATTAGAGGAATCTCTCTTCCCCAATGCCATGAGCATCAATTCGCGAGAAGAACTGGAAGAAGAAAGAAGATTGTTCTACGTCGTCATTACCCGGGCAAAACAAAGACTATGGATATCTTACGCAAATACAAGATACAAATTCGGACAAGTGATACAGAACGAACCAAGCAGGTTCCTCGATGAGCTTCCTGAAGAATTTCTAGACAGAAGCTATGCAGGAGGCGGACTGCGAAACCAGGGTAGCGGATACGGCGAACGTCCGGCTTCAGACCGGATGCGCAGCTGGGGTAATACTGACAGCCAATCAGAAAAACGACACACAGGACCCGGGAATCAAAAACATTCCACCAATAGTGCAACAGGTAAACCATCTTATCTGCCCTCTAAACCAACTCCCCCAAAACCAGTCGAACACAACCCTTCCCCCGATTTCAAACCAAGTGATACCAGCGAACTAAAAGCCGGCCAAAAAGTGGAACATCAAAAATTCGGATACGGGGAAGTAATCAAAATGGAAGGTGCCTCCCATAACCCCATCGCCACGATAAAATTCGATATGAACGGAGAGAAAAAAATCATGCTCAATTATGCGAAACTGAGAATTATCGATTGAGATTTTTTTATATACGAATCTGATAAGGTATGACGACATCATTATGTACTTCCCATGGACCGAAGACATTTACGATAATCTATACCTTGCAGACATAAAATATCATTTCATATGAAACTTAGATTCATTCGTCTCAGCCTTTTGATAGCATTCATGACAACACTCCATCTTAGTTGCGCTAGCCCTGCAGCATCCCTGCTTGGTGCACTCGGTGGCAATGCTCAACTCTCCGGCGTGAACACACTCCTCAAGGGCGTGGGTGGTTTGAAAGGCCTTGGTATCAAAGGACCATTCACACTCCTCGCACCAAGCAATAACGCACTCTCTCAGCTTGGCGGAGGTTCGATCGAGAACCTGCTCAAGCCAGAAAACAAAGGCATGCTCACGAACATCATGAAGAAACACGTCCTTCCCGGCAAATTCAGCCCCGAACAAATCGCAGGTGGTGGTATGAAAGATGCATTGGGAAATGCACTGAACCTCGGTGGATCCAAAATCACACAATCAATCCCCACCAAAGGCGGAATGATCCAAATGATCGATAAAGTATTGAAGTGATCGACATCTCACGAAAATGTAAAAAGCCACACATGATCTGTGTGGCTTTTTTTTGATCTTTCGTACAATCAAAGAAGAAAATTCAACTCATCCATCGTCCTCTTCTCACTTCCAACATATATCCTATCCCCATCAATGATCACAGGACGCTTCAGGAAAGTATAATCTTCAAGTATATATGACCGGTAGTCTTGCTCACTCAGGTTTTTTTCACTGAGTCCTAATGATCTGTACTTGATGGCTCTACGACTGAATAACACTTCGTAACTGCCAGCCATCTTTTTCATCTCATCCAACTGCTCAGCTTTGATCCTATCCGTTTTGATATCCTGCAGTATAAAACCACCCTCACTCAGCTTGTGCGCTGCAATGATCTTTTTACACGTCCCGCAATGGGAAAGATGATATACCTTTTTCATAGAGAATTAAACAAGATGCGACAATAAAAGTTCTACGCATCAGATTCTTATGGACCGGATTTACATTTAATTTTGAATAAATCAGTTATATCATGCACATTATTCAGATACTTTTCCTGCTTTTTCTTCAAAGTATGGTTCAAGCACAGGTTCTTTCACCTCGGGAACAATCAAAAGTCACCGATCAAATACTGGCTGAAAGATTCGAAAACCTTCTCCCCGTTCTGATGGACAGATCAGGTATCGATATGTGGGTGCTCATTTCCAGGGAATACAACGAAGATCCAGTGTTGAAATCCATGCTTCCCTCCACATGGCTATCCGCCAGAAGAACAACCATGCTGGTGTTCTACAGGGACGCTTCGAAAAACCTTTGCGAAAAAATCGCGGTCGCTCGATATGATGTAGGTGAGTCCATTAAAAAAGGATGGGATCCGATCACTCAGCCAGACCAATGGCAAGCACTTTTAGAAATCATCAAAAGCCGAAATCCTTCAAAAATTGGGATCAATACCTCCACTGATTTTGGTCATGCAGATGGATTGGATCATACCCACTACATGATGCTCCTGAATACACTTCCTGAAAATCTCAAAAATCGCGTCGTATCCGCTGAAAAACTCGCCGTCAGTTGGCTGGAAACCAGAACCGAACGGGAAATGCAGATCTACAAACAATTGGTTGATATAACACATGATATCATCGAAGAAGGATTCTCCGGGAAAATCATCACCCCCGGAATAACTTCCACCGATGATGTCGTCTGGTGGTTCCGCCAAAAAATCTCCGACCTTGGTCTGATTACCTGGTTTCATCCCTCTGTATCCGTACAACGAAACGATGCTCAAAATTTCGAACACCTAAGGAATTTTTCCAACCGGCCAAAAGATGACATCATACGACCAGGTGACTTACTACACGTCGATATAGGCATTACTTACCTACGGCTGAATACAGACATCCAACAACACGCATATATACTCCTCCCCGGTGAATCAGATGTCCCCGAAAGCATCAAAAAAGCCATGGACAATGCTATCAGACTTCAAGACCTGCTCACAGGAGAATTCCAAAGAGGCAAAACCGGCAACCAGATCCTTCGCTCAACCCTGACCAAAGCTGAACAGCAAAATATCCGCGCGACCATATATACCCATCCCCTCGGCCTTCATGGTCACGCTGCAGGACCAACCATCGGACTATGGGATCAACAGGGAGGCGTAAAAGGCAGCGGCGACTACCCCCTGTTTCCAAAAACCGCCTACTCCATTGAATTGAATGCGGCAACCGAAATTCCCGAATGGAAAAAAACTATCAGGATCATGCTGGAAGAGGATGGCTACTTTGATGAAAAAGGATTTCGATACATCAGCGGCAGACAAAAAAAAATACACCTTATCCCGCGACCTTCCCCATCACTCAGTAACTGAGGTTTTACACAATTGTCGTTCGATCAATATCCCAGGTTCAGAAAATTATTACCCATTCCCTCCATTCATCCCTGTTTTGAACCGATCGTACTATAAAGATCCTCACGATCTTCCGTTCAAAAACTCCTCAAACCCTTATCAATTGAGGAATCTTCGGATTCCTTAATACCAATCAATCAAAGGTACTTTTAATGATACTGTACTTTGTTTTACATAGTACCAAATAAAAGCATAGTTTTGTGTCTCGATCAGGCGCCGATGAACGTAAAAGCTTGCGAACAATGAATACACAGGAAGATACACACAGACGCATGACCGCACCGATCAAATCAATCCTGGAATCTAAAAACGAACGAAACATGAATATCGACAACACCCAAAGCCAGATGCGGAAAGGGGTTTTGGAGTTCTGTATCTTATCGATCATCAAACGTGCAGAAGCCTACCCAAGCGACATCATCGAGGAGATGAAAAAAGCCAATCTCAAAATCCTGGAAGGTACTTTGTATCCTCTGCTAACCCGACTTAAGAACGCAGACCTCCTCTCTTACCGCTGGGTCGAAAGCACCACCGGCCCACCCCGAAAATATTTCATCCTCACCGAAAAAGGGAATGCCTTCTACAAAGAACTTGAGGCAACCTGGAATGAACTTGCAAATGCAGTACACCAGATCACCCA
>JBIKIB010000424.1:0-3257 GCA_044361845.1 Chitinophagaceae bacterium
GACGGCGGGCACACCGCCGATGTTGTGCAGGTCTTCCATGAGGTATTTCCCGCTGGGCTTGAGGTCGGCGAGCACCGGTACATTATCGCTTATCCGCTGAAAGTCGTCTTGTGTGAGCGGCACGCCTACGGATTTCGCCATGGCGATGAAGTGGAGCACGGCGTTGGTGGAACCGCCGAGTACCATGATGATGGTGACGGCATTCTCGAATGCCTTTCGTGTCATGATGTCGGATGGCTTGATATCTTTTTCCAGCAGCAGGCGAATGGCTTTTCCTGCGTCCCTGCATTCCTGTTGTTTTTCCTTGCTCATGGCCGGATTTGAGGAGGAGTAGGGCAGGCTCATACCGAGTGCTTCAATGGCGGATGACATGGTATTGGCGGTGTACATCCCGCCGCAAGCGCCCGGGCCGGGGCATGAATTCATGACGATGCCTTTGAAGTCGGCTTCATCGAGGGTCCCGGCTATTTTTTGGCCGAGTGCTTCGAAGGCGGATACGATGTTGAGGTCTTCGCCCTTATAGTGACCGGGTGCTATGGTGCCGCCGTAGACCATGATCGAGGGGCGGTCGAGTCGGCCCATGGCGATGATGGAGCCTGGCATATTTTTGTCGCATCCCGGTACGGTGATGAGTCCGTCGTAGTATTGTGCGCCGCAGACCGTTTCAATGGAGTCGGCGATGACATCGCGGCTGACAAGGGAGTATCGCATACCGTCGGTACCGTTCGACATCCCGTCACTGACGCCGATGGTATTAAAAGTGAGACCCACCAGTCCTTCTTCCCAGATGCCTTTTTTGATGACGGCCGCCAGGTCGTTCAGGTGCATGTTGCAGGTGTTCCCGTCGTAGCCCATACTGGCCACGCCCACCTGTGCTTTCTTGAGGTCTTCATCCGTCAGTCCGATGCCGTAGAACATCGCCTGTGCGGCGGGTTGTGTCGGGTCCTGGGTGAGTGTCTTGCTGTATTTATTCAATTCCGTCATGATGGATTATATGATCGTGGATTTCCTGAGTTCGATGTTCGCTTTGTTGACTACGCCGGGAATTTTTTGTGCGATATGGTCGCATATGAGTTCACCGATGGTCGTGGTGAAGTAGAAATTCACAGGGTCTATGTCCTTGGTCACAAATCCATGTGTGAGTGTCCAGTTGACGGCGTTCCTGACGGCTTCCGCTTCGGGGTGCATGCCGAAATAGTCGAGCATCATGGCTGCGGACAGGATGGAGCCCACGGGGTTTGCGATGTCTTTTCCAGCGGCTTGCGGGTAGGATCCATGGATGGGTTCGAACAAGGCAGTCTCCCCGCCGACGGAGGAAGATGGCAGCAGTCCGAGCGATCCGCTGAGGACGCTGGCCTCGTCGCTGAGGATATCCCCGAACATATTCTCCGTGAGCATCACGTCGAATTGTTTTGGGTTGACGATGATCTGCATGGCTGCGTTGTCGACGAACATGTATTCGGTGGCGATGTCGGTGTATTCCTGAGCCACTTCCTGTACGATCCTGCGCCAGAGGCGGGATGTTTCCAGGACGTTGGCCTTATCGACGAGGGTCAGCTTCTTTTTTCGGATGCGTGCGTACTGGAATGCGAGGTGAGCTATCCTCAGGATCTCTTCCCGGTTGTATTCGCATTTGTCGGATGCGTATGTTTGTTCCGGGTTCATCGTCTTCTCACCGAAGTATATCCCGCCGGTGAGTTCCCGGAAGATGATGAAGTCGACGTCTTCGAGTTGTCTTGCCTTCAGTGGCGAGAGGTGTTCCAGTGCGGGGTAGGTGTTTACAGGGCGGATATTCGCGAACAGGCCGAGTGATTTCCGTATCTGCAGGAGTCCTTGTTCGGGCCTCACTTTCGCATTCGGGTCGTTGTCGTATCTGGGGTGGCCGATGGCACCGAACAGGATGGCATTGCTGCGGCGGCAGATCTCAAGGGTCTGTTCCGGGAGCGGGGATCCCGTCTTGTCTATCGCGTCGGCCCCCATCAGGCCGTATTCATATGTGAAATGGTGTCCGTACCGCTCGGCTATGGCATCGAGTACCCTCATGGCCTGTGTGGTGACTTCCGGGCCGATACCATCTCCCATGATGACTGCAATCTTCTTCTCCATTGTATTTCGGGTATGTATTAACGTTAGTATTCGGTGTCCTTTCGTGTCAGGATCTTTTATTTTCAAATGCCTCGATATCGGGCAGGATGCTGATCAGAAAATCGATGTCATCGTATCCGTTGATCATGCATGTTTTTTTGTAGGGGTTGATATCGAAATGTTCCTGTTCTCCGGTCGGCAGGATCTTTATGGTCTGTTGTTCGAGGTCGATGTCTATCTCTGTTGCCGGGTCTGCATCGGCGGTGTCGAAGATGCGTTGCAGGAAGTGTTCGCTGACTTGTACCGGGAGCAGGAAGTTATTCAGTGCGTTGTTCCGGAAGATATCTGCGAAGAAGCTGCTGACAACGACTTCGAATCCATGGTCGCGTATGGCCCAGGCGGCGTGTTCGCGGCTGGATCCGCAGCCGAAGTTTTTCCCTGCCACGAGGATGTCACCATTCCATTTCGGGTCATTGAGCGGGAAGTCTTTTCTTGGGGTTTCTTCATTGTCGTTTTCGTATCTCCAGTCGCGGAAGAGGTTTTTGCCGAAGCCATCGCGGCTGGTTGCTTTCAGGAAGCGGGCCGGTATGATCTGGTCAGTATCTATGTTCTCGTCGCGTATGGGGACTATGGTGGATCTGATCTGTTTCATGTGTACTTCCTTGGTTTCAAATATATTCGCGTATATCGTCCACTTTGCCTGTGATGGCCGCCAGTGCTGCTGTCAGCGGGCTTGCCAGGAGGGTTCGTGCGTTCGGTCCCTGCCGTCCTTCGAAGTTCCTGTTGCTGGTGCTGATGCAATATTTCCCGGCCGGTATCTTGTCTTCGTTCATTCCGAGGCATGCGGAGCATCCGGGTTGCCGGAGCATGAATCCGGCATCCATCAGGATCTTGTCGATCCCTTCGTCCATCGCAGCTTGTTCGACCTGTTTGCTTCCGGGTACGATCCATACTTCGACGTGTTCCGCTTTCTTTTTTCCTTTGACGAAATCCGCTACGAGTCGAAGGTCTTCGATGCGGGAGTTCGTGCAGCTGCCGATGAATACGTAGTCGACCGGTTGTCCTTTGATGGGTTGTCCGTCGCGGAGGCCCATGTATTGGAGTGACTTATTGAAGTTGGCCTGTTCGTTCAGGGGTATGGTCGAGAGGGATGGAATGTGTTTTCCGATGCC
>JBIKIB010000425.1:0-3248 GCA_044361845.1 Chitinophagaceae bacterium
TGACAAGGTCGGTGTAGGTATTACTCATGTCTACGGCCGTGGATTGTTTGTTATTATGTTCTCTGTTCTGCTTTCTTTACAGTAATTCGGATGCAAATGTAATTTTTTTTAGGGAGTTGTGCGTTGTCACTTCAAAGGTATGGATCGACCGTTATATCGCTTCTACTTCCCGTCACTTGGGGAGGGTGGTAACGGCAATGGTCATGCGATGCTTGCGGGGTTTGACTGAACCCAAAAGGGGAATGGGATCAAAGGTGGGTCAATGATGCATTCGGGCTCATAAACAAAAAGCCGGATGCGATGGCATCCGGCTTGTATTTTTGCATCTGAAGATGGGTCTTATTTGACCTGTGCCACGAGGCTTTTGAAGGTTTCTGGTTCATTCATGGCCAGATCCGCCATCACTTTACGGTCGAGGGTGATGCCTTTGATCTTGAGCTTGTTGATGAATTCCGAATAGGTCATTCCCTCTTCCCTTACGGCGGCATTGATCCGCACGATCCACAGGCTGCGGTAGTCGCGCTTCTTGAGCTTGCGACCGACATAGCTGTAGGTGAGGCCTTTCTCGAGGACGTTTTTCGCAACGGTGTATACATTCTTACGTTTGCCGTAGAATCCTTTGGCTTGTTTGAGTATCCGCTTCCTTCTGGCCCTTGAAGCGACTGCGTTCACTGAACGTGGCATGATGAGATGATTTCTTTGTGAATGATAAGATTTCCGGAACCCTTAGCGAAGGCGCAACAAGCGTCTTACGAAGTCAAGGTTTGAAGGGTGTACTTGACCGGTTACCCTCAGGGCGCGTTTGCGCTTGTTGGTTTTCTTGGTCAGGAGGTGTCCACGTGTGGGCTTCCTGAATGTGATCTTACCGGTGCCGCTGATCTTGAAGGTCTTCTTGGCCCGGGAGTGGGTCTTTACCTTTGGCATGAAAAAAGATTTTCTGTTTACCCTGCTGGTGCCTCCGCACAGGCGGAGAACTTATGGGACCTTGTGGGCTGATACCCGAAAGGAATTATCCTGACGGGACGCGAATATACAACTTTTTGGTCATTTCCTGAAATCCGGATCAAATCCCTGCCCCACCTTGCGGCCAGTCTCTTTCCCAGCCCGCCGGGATGTCGGGCCGTTTATTCTTTTTTCCAGGTGTTATTCTTCGACTCATAGTCCGGGAATACCTTGTCAGGGTCGATCACCACGCTGGAGATCTCCTCCGTTGTATTCACCCTGAATTTCCAGCTGGCCGTATTCTGCCAGATCTCCACGGGGAGACTTTTCCGTTCGATCTTCCCGCCTTTGGTGGTGTATTCGACCACCACGGGCATGGCCATGCGGTCGAGGTTGTCGATGGTGATGAGTGCCCCATTGGCGGCATTTCCGTTGACATATTCCACTTTGGTGACAGCCTGGTCGAGGCGATGGTTTTCGAGGAACATCCCTTTCCAGAACCAGCCAAGGTCCTCGCCGAGGCTGTTCTCCATGCTATGGAAGAAATCCCATGGTGTGGGATGCCGGTATGCCCAGTCACGGATGTATTTCTTGAAGGCGTAGTCAAACCTATCCTTTCCTGCGATATGGCTTCTGAGCAATTCCAGTGCATAACCGGGCTTGAGGTAGAGTGCCATGCCGATGTTCTGCTCTTTGAGTCCGTCGGGTGTTTTGAGTACCGTTTCAGACTGTTCATTGAACATGAACTTCGAGATCATATGACCATCCAAGGGTGGTTGGTCATATTCTCCTTTGTTGAATTCCGCTGAAGCGATGCCGTTGATGAACGTGTTGAAGCCTTCATCCATCCAGCCATACTTTCTTTCGTTGCTGCCGACGATCATCGGAAACCAGGTATGTCCGAACTCATGGTCGGTCACTCCCCAGAGCGATCCGCCACGGGCATTGCTGCCGCAGAAGACGATCCCGGGATATTCCATGCCACCGACATTACTGGCGACATTCACTGCGCAGGGATATGGGTATTCGAACCATTTTGAATTGATCTCTATGCTTGCCTTTGTATATTCCGTACTACGGCCCCAGGCTTCGCGGGTGGCGACATTGGCGGGATAGGCAGATTGGGCCATGGCCTTCTTACCACTGGGCAGGTTGATGCGGGCGGCATCCCAGACGAATGATCTTGAAGATGCCCATGCGAAATCCCTGGAATTGTTGATCCGGTACTTCCACGTGAGTGTTGGTTTCGCAGGTCTGGAAGCGGGATCGGCCACTTCTTCCTTCGAGCGGATGGCCACGGTGGCATCACTCTGCTGTGCGGATCTGAAACGCTTCAACTGTTCCGGTGTCAGCACTTCCGACGGGTTCAGCAATTCCCCTGAAGCCACCACGATATGCGATGCCGGAGCCGTAATGGCGACTTCGAAATCACCATACTCGAGGTAGAATTCTCCAGGTCCGAGATAAGGCATGGTGTTCCATCCCTGGATATCGTCGAACACACAAACCCGGGGATACCACTGCGCAATGGCATAGATATTCCCGCCGGGAGTCTTCAAAACACCGGTACGGTCTGCGCCATAGTCGGGCACGACATATTCATAATCCAATTTGATGCGGATGACATCTCCCTTGGCTTTCATGGGCTTGTCGAGGCGCACCTGCATGCGGGTGTCGGTGATGATGGGTTCGCTGGCAGCTTCGACCATCTTTCCGTCGGCCTTGGCGACCACTTTCACATTGGTGATCTTATACCCACCCATGAACGGGTTCTTGCTGTCGCCATAACGGCTGCGCCCGGTCGCCGGAGTGCGTGCAAAGCCGCGGGATTCGGGGTTGAAGAGGTTCTGGTCGAGCTGAAACCAAATATGCTGTAAGGCATGCGGACTGTTGTTCGTATAGGTCAGCACCAGTGAGCCCTTGACGGTATTGGTATTATCATCCAGGCTTGCGGATATCTGATAGTCTGCCCGGTTCTGCCAGTAAAGCGGCCCCGGCTCTCCGTTGCCGGCGCGGTATTCATTGCCGGATTGCGGATAAAAAAGCGGACTGAAAAGAGCATGCGGATCATAGTTCGATTTCGGGCGCTCCGTCGTCGGCTGAGCGTCTGCGCTTGACAATGCAAGGATGGCCAGTGTGGCTGCGAGCAGCAGTCTTTTGTGCATATGATGGGTTTGTGTGATGATGAAATCGTTTGGATCAAAGCAATGACTGCAGCAGTTTCTTTCCCTCTTCCTTCAGTCCGGCATCATCCTGCGTCTTTGGCGGGAGCCTGACCATTCGCTGCAACAATTCAATCGCTTTGT
>JBIKIB010000426.1:0-3243 GCA_044361845.1 Chitinophagaceae bacterium
GCTTGCCTGTGTATTACTGTCGCTGCTCACCTCGATGGATACCGTTGCACAAGGGGCAGCGCTGCGGGTCAATATCGTGGGCTATCCGGCATCCGGCGAAAAAAAAGCGTTGCTGCTTTCCACATCCCCCGTGAAGGAGAAATTCTATCTGATTTCCGAGACTACAGGCAATCGACTGATACTTCACCTGACACGGTCAGCGAAAAAATCATGGCAGCCTTTCACCCATTGTTATCTGATCGATTTCACCACGCACCGGCTGGCTGGAGAATACCGCATAACCAATGCATCCGGGAGCATCAGCTCATCGACTTTTCGCATCGGACGTTATGCCCCGCTGCAGGAGGATGTGGTCTATTTCATGCAGACCCAACGCTGCGGATACAATCCGTTCATCGATAAAGTCTGCCACCCACTTGACGGAAGATCCTTTTACGGAGAGTTGCCGGACTCCTCTTATGTCGATGCCCGGGGTGGCTGGCATGACGCAGGTGATCAATTAAAATACCTCATCACAGGAAGCAATGCAACTGCGAGGATGATCATGGCATATGAGTGGTATGACAAAGCATTTGCAGACGCGACCAATAGCCTGGGTCAGAAAGGGGGCAATGGCGTACCTGATGTACTGGACGAGGCACGCTGGGGCCTTGAATGGATCCACCGCCTTCATCCCACACCGGGTCAACTCATACACCAGGTCGCAGACGACAGGGATCACCTGGGCTTCAAAATGCCCGATAATGACCCGTCTGACTACGGATGGGGGCCGAATAGCTATCGTGCAGCCTACTTTGCCACAGGCAGACCACAGGGCGTCGGGAAATATAAAAGTGAAGCAACTGGATTGTCAAATGTCGCAGGTCGCTCATCGGCGGCCATGGCCATGGGTTACCGCATCTGGAAAAAATCACAGGGAGATGAAGTATTCGCTCAGCAATGCCTCAAAGATGCGATCAGCCTCTATCAACTCGGTCAAGCGAAGGAAGGCTTCCAGCAAGGCAACAGCTTCGGTGCGCCCTACAGATACAACGAACGCACCTGGGCCGATGACATGGAATGGGCGGCAGCGGAACTTTATAAGTCTACCGGAGATGAAAAATACCTCAAGGATGCGGTCCGTTATGCGGATATGGTGAACACCGATTCCTGGATGGAACGCGACAGCGTGGCACACTACGAGATGTATCCCTATGTGAATATGGGCCACTACGCATTGTGGCAGGTCGGTGACCCTGCCATCAGGAAAAGAATGGCCGGGTATTACAGCCACAATCTCCGGAGGATCCTTGACAGGGCCTCGCTCAACGATTATGGGGTCGGGCATCTCTTCGTTTGGTGCTCCAATAACTTTGCCGCAGCTGTGGCCACGCAAGCACTGCTGTATGAAAAGATGACAGGGGATAAGACCTTCAGGCCTTTGCTGCATGACCACATGAACTGGCTACTGGGCCTGAATCCGTGGGGAACGAGCATGATCACCGGGATCCCATCAGGAGGAGACTACCCGTTGGATGTGCATATGCCATTCTGGAGGCTTAAGAAGCAGGTGATCAGGGGAAGCCTTGTCGACGGACCACTGTGGTCATCGATCCATGAAGGGATGTTGCAGATACGCCTCAGCGAACCGGATGAATACAAACACCTGCAGCCCGGACATATCACCTACTGGGACGATTGGGCTGACTATTCCACAAACGAGCCTACGATGGACGGCTCAGCAGACCTGTTCCTCATCCTCGCTTTCCTCAATCAGGAAGATTGACAGCCATGCAGGACCCTTTCACGGAAGCGGCAGGGATGACGGACGGACATTATGGCTGATGCTTTTTTTGTGTATGGAAGATGCCCCTCTGCAACTGGCATGATGTGGATGTGCAGATCACTTGCATTCAACCGGACGGAAGATATCCTGCGGGAAAAATGAGAGTGTGTTGCGATCGCTGAATCGGATGGTTCCGTTGCGATCAATTGTTTCACCGGAACCGGCCACCCAGCCATCCCCCTTTCGCAGCATCAGCACCTCTTGTTGCTGCCTGTATCCCAGGTAGAGAAAAACATGTCGGGCAAGCAGGGTATCCCCACGGATCACACCCTCTATCCTCCCATTTTTTTTCTCCCCGTCTTTTGTCTGGTAGGATAAATTTCCGATGATGGTGGATCCGGAAAGATTATATCGAAGGTCTGCCCGCATTTGCCCTGACCCGCTGGCAAAGCAATAAATCGTGGTAAATTCCTGCACGATCTGCCCGACATTCAACGCCTTCTGCCACAAGATTTTCTGACCGTCACCGGAGATCATCAACAAGGTGGAATCATTCAGCAGTTGCACACTGAAACTATCGGTGAATGCCATAGTTCGCCTGTTGACCACCCGCTCTCCGTCAAGCAGCAACAACCGACCTGCCATACGCCATGTACGGTACTGGAAAGTCCTGGAGTTGATGCTGGAGGCTGAACCATCGGGAGCCAGGGTGAATCCCCATTTGAAAGGCGCACGATCGTCGATGTCAGCCACCCAACTCCCAACGATCCTATCCCCTTTGGGATCGCATCCAAATGATATAATGAATATGAAAATGGAAAAGATTGATCTGAACAACACAGTCTTTATCATCGAGCTTAAAAGTAGAGAATATCCATCCCCACTGATTTTCAAGCGTGTACATTTTGATGTACGATGATCGAAAATGAAAAATTTTGAAAATTTATCATGTAACGGTCAGCGCCCTTTCAGGTAGATATTGGCAAGCTCGATGCTGGTATTTATATTTAATTTTCTGTAGATGGATTTTATGTATTTCCTGACGGTATTGATGGATACATTCAGTTCTGCAGCGACCATCTTGTAACTATTGCCATCCACGATCAACCGTACGACCTCAGATTCCCTTGGATTCAGTCCAAGATCATCCGGGTTGATACCGGGAGTGACAATCCGTTTTTGGCTGAAGTAATCCACGACCTTTCTCGCGATCTCCACGCTCATCTGGGATCCGCCGTTGATCGTGGTGAGGATCGTATCCCTGACTTTTTCAAGCGATTCGCCCTTGGTGAGGTAGCTCTGTGCACCACTGCAAAGGCATTTGAATATGCTCTCGTAATCATCCGCCACGGAGTGTATGATGATCGACAATCCCTGATACCGGCTGCACAACTCCGCGATGCAATCCATCCCGTTACGATGGGGCAGCATGAGGTCGAGCAGCAAAACCTGCGGCGGATCAGTTGCTATGCCATAGA
>JBIKIB010000427.1:0-3240 GCA_044361845.1 Chitinophagaceae bacterium
CCGTCGCCCTGATTCGACAATTGATAATGGGTTGAGTATGCTGCATCTCGACGCTTCAACGAAATACTTTTGGTTCAATGGTCCGGCTGACTTTCGCAAGGGATTCGATGGACTCTGCGGCCTGGTGTGCTTGTACCGATTGAATTATGTACCACTATTCCGGGTGAAAAGTGTACCACCAGAAGGGCTGTAAATGTAGTTTGATTTGGGCTAAAATATGCTTGGATATTTATGCCTTAGAAAACCTGTTAAACAGATGATATGGGCGAAGCCCATTCCATTGTTTTTTCTTTTTTTGGTTCTTTTTTTCTTTTAAGCCTCATTTTTATTTTTTCATCGGATCCTCCTTTTTTTATAGCATTTCAATTAATTTCGTATGACCGGCGGGAAGCGGAACCAGGCGCTGCAGAGGTGCAACCTGCAAGGAATACTGCCGGTTATCTGAGCATCATTTTTTTGCCTGCTGCATCTTTCGGGTCTCTTTCATTCTGAAGGATTTCCCGTTCATGTTCACCAAATGAGCCTTGTGTGTCAGTCTGTCAAGCAGGGCTGCCGTCAGCACCGTATCGTTTCCAAAGACATTGCCCCACTTGTCAAATGCCAGGTTCGAGGTGATGATAGTGGATTTGATACCGGTTCTGAGCGAAAGATGATTAAAGATCATTTCGGCTCCTGGTTTGTCGAAGGAGATGTAGCCGAACTCATCGCAGATCACCAGATCATATTTTTCAAATTTCAGTTCCAGGGTGCGCAGTGTACGGCTGGAATGTGATTCCCTGATCTGGGTGAGCAAACGCGACACTGTGGTAAACAGTACCGTATTACCGGCTTGGCAGGCTTTGATGCCCAACCCAATGGCTATGTGCGTCTTCCCCGTTCCGGGGCTTCCGCCCAAAATAACATTCTGACCGGCTTTGATAAAATCAAGCGTTTCCAGCCTGGGTAGCTTCTCAGCGGCATCGGCAGGAAGTTCCGTACGGATAAGATCCTGCAGATATTTTAACTGCGGGAAGCCTGCATTGCGGAGCTGGGCTTTTTTGCGATTGACCAAACGTGTTTGCTGCTCTGTCCGCAATAGTTCGAGGATCAGTTGCTCGTATGTTGTCTTCGCTTTCGTCGCCTTCAGCAATACCTCCTCCAGATTATTCCTGAAGGTGGGCAGGCGAAGTTCCATGCTTATCTGATTGATTTGTCCATATATCTCGTTACTCATGAATGTGTTGTTAAAGATGATTAATTGACTCCCATCATCATGCTCATTTCCAGTAGATTCTGCATCGATCGAACCTCAATGGGATCTGTGCCTGTGCGCTCAACCTGTGGCGGAAGCTCCGGCCGGTTGCCGAGCGTCGTCATCACATACTCGGCAGTGATGCCCGAAGGGTATTGCCTGGCAAGTTGGGACACACAGTTCCTGAGGCGTTGATCCGTCACCTCATACAGCTGGCAGTATTGCAGTAGTTCTATAAACCCTCTCGGATCCTGTCGAAAGTGCTCTGCATAAATGGATTGAAGCCAGGTCGGGGCTTGCTTGAGGGCCACAGAGCCTGCTACAGCTCCCGGTTTCCTTTGAAGCGTGGTGAGGTAATGGTTGAGGTCGATCTGCCAGTAATGGCGTTCGTAAGAGCGCGGATGAGTACAGACCACCTGCGTGTCATCATAGATGTACAGGTGACTGGCATACACTTTCACAAACACCATCCGTCCGCACAAATGATCCGGAACAGAATACCGGTTGGTGCCCATACAGACGGTGGAATATTTATCCACCCGCAGATGATCACCGCTGAAGCACTCCATGTTGCCGGGGTTGGCGTAAAGATGAGCACGCTCCAGCTCCAGCAGGGTTGCCGGACTTTGCCGTCCCGTAACCGCTGAACGTTCATTCAACTCATTCACCCTGGCACGCAGGTGTTCACCGGCTTCCTCCAGGCTGGCAAACTCATCTTTGAAGGCAAAAACTTTGCGCCGGATGTATTCCACACTCCGCTCTACATGGCCCTTTTCATTACCCCGGGCCGTGTTGCAGAACCGCCATTGAAACTGGTACCAGCGACTCAGCTCCAATAGTGCAGTCGTTGGTTCTTTCTCTGTCCTGCCAACAAAACGGGCGATGACCACGCGCATATTATCGTATACAACCTGATGGAAAACACCTCCCGTATGCTCGAAAAAAAGAATATGCGCTTCCTTGAATGAAAGGGTGTCCTGGCGTACGTATAACAGGGCAAAACGATAATTGCTGAAGGCGGATGTGAACACTGCCAGCTGATAGCGTCGATAACTGTCGCCAATCTTCAGTTTGACTTCCCCCCAATCAAACTCGCATACATGACCGGCAGCATATTCCTGACGAATAAACGCCTCTTGACGGCTGCTCAGCCTTTTCTGAATGTAATCGCATATTACGGAGTAACTTATGCTGTGCCCTGCCGTCAGGATACGCTCATGGATGTCTATGCGCCGCAACAGTTGTTTCTGGCGCCCATCCAGCTTTTTGACCTCATTCTCTTTCAAGGACGCTTCGATGATGGAGATGATGTCAGGAGACAGTTTGCGTTTTACCCTTGTGGAGCTGTCATACGTTAGGCCCTTTTGTAAATATTGCCCGATCTGCGTAACCGGATCTTCCTTTTCAGATACGGGAGCGGACTTGTACCGTTCATGCTGATCAATGCGGGCTTTTACGGTTTTGCGATGAATGTTGAGTTTTTTGGCAATGTTCCGGATACTCAGTCCCTCCCGGTAGTAAAGCAGTATGATCTGGTGATTTGTTTCCAATTGCAGCATTTTGTGCCTATTTGTTGTGACTCAAATAGACGGGTTTTAACCCGTAACCAGTGGTACACTTTTCAACCGGAATCTGGTACACTTTTCAACCGGTATATACATCCTGCCGAAACATGAATTGTTCCCTCTTTCTAACTGATTATCAACTTATTGGATGAGTTTCGAAACAACAAACAAATCCGTCTTCTGAATGGAAAATATTGAAGGGTATTGGGTGATTGGGGTATTAGGGTATTGGGGGAGAGGGCATAAAACTGTGTCAGATGGTCATGATTAGTCCATCATTTAAGTAAATGTTCCTTGGCGTAGGGCCTTATTCAAGCACGAACTCAAGTCGGCCGCTTTGGAGCAGCTGACGGTGGGTGACCGACCTGACGGGGATCTCCTTACTGTTGAGGCGGACCATCGAGGTCCGGGGGGCGACATCCCCCTTGCGGGGGGTGACGATGG
>JBIKIB010000428.1:0-3238 GCA_044361845.1 Chitinophagaceae bacterium
GGTCCTTCGCTTCGCTCAGGATGACGGTGTTGTGTGGTTGTGTTTGGTGAAGGGGCAACATCGAAAGTCCGGGTCCTTCGCTTCGCTCAGGATTGTATCACCCCCTAAATCCCTGGATAAAAAAAACAATTTAAGTCACTCAATGTAGAATCATGTCAAAGAATTAGCGGATCGTATATTTCATCACATCCTAGATTCCGTTCAATCTACCTCATACATCTTTCCTTCCCAATGCGAGGGGAGGAGGCAACGCTTCTCTCACTCCTTCCTGCTCCCCGCCCCAATAAGCTGCTCATGAATACCGCCTCTCTCTTTTCAGATCCAGGGAGACAAATCCGTACTCCCAAACCGGTCCAATCAAGCCCATAGCCAAACCACGGCTTCGCTCCCTCATGGTTGATTCATGATCGCCCCTAAGACAATCCCTGCATCTCTTCGTCATCCACATCAATTTTTGGTCATGATCCCATCAGACCTTACTTTTGCTCTGTGAATCGAAAAATCCATATACATCACCATCATCCCTTGCCCTCACGGTAAGCCGCTGTGGTATGTGTGACAATACTTGAAGGCTTACGGGAACGTGAGCCTTTTTTATTTGTACCCCGAACGCGTCGGGAAAAACAACAATGATGACATTAAGGATCGCTATTCAGAAGTCAGGCAGGCTCTATGAAGACTCGGTATCGTTGCTCAAGGAATGTGGCATCGACCTGCGCAACGTGAAAGACAGGCTACGGACCGAATCGGATAACTTCCCGCTGGAAGTATTTTTCCTGCGCGACGACGATATCCCTCAGTACGTAGAGGACGGTGTCGCAGACATCGGCATCGTGGGTGAGAACGTCCTATTCGAGAAAGGCAAGTCGGTGGAAGTGGTCGAAAAACTCGGTTTCGGCAAATGTCGCTTAGCCGTGGCCGTGCCGCGCGCCGAGGCCTGGTCGGGTATCGGCTCCCTCTCGGGGCGCCGCATCGCCACGAGCTATCCCCGCCTGGTGAAAGGATTTCTCGCGGAATACGGCGTCGAAGCCGAGATCCACGAGATCAGCGGATCGGTGGAGATCGCACCGGGCATCGGACTGGCGGACGTCGTGGCAGACCTTGTCAGCAGTGGAAGCACGTTGTTCATGAATGGTCTCAAAGAAGTGGAGACGATCCTGCAGTCACAGTCCGTACTGATCCGCAACCACGCCCTCGATGCCGGTAGGCTTGAATTACTGGCCCGCTTGCTGTTCCGGATACAGGCAGTGAAAAAAGCCAAACGGAATAAATATGTACTGCTCAATGCACCGAATAACAGGCTGCAGGAGATCATCTCACTGCTGCCGGGCATGAGGAGCCCGACGGTCCTCCCACTGGCAGAAAGCGGATGGAGCAGTGTGCACAGCGTCCTCAGCGAGGATGAGTTCTGGGACCGCATCGAGAAACTCAAAGCCGCCGGTGCCGAGGGAATACTGGTCATCCCGATCGAGAAGATGGTGCTCTGACGCCCCTCCTCTCTATGCCTCAGGGAAATGAATATAAACCGTAAATGGTAAATACAACAAAATATGCAGATCATCCAGCGACCCGATAAGAGCGATTGGCCATCGATCATCGCCAGGCCTGTCCTGGAGCGTAAGGGACTCGACCGAACCGTCGCGAAGATCATGGACGCAGTGCGAAAGCATGGCGATCGCGCGGTCAAAAAATACACGAAGCAGTTCGATGGTGCCAGCCTGCGGAAGATGGAGGTCTCGGACAAAGAGATCCGTGCCGCAGAGAAGATGCTCGATGAGGATCTGAAGTCGGCCATCCGTCAGGCGGCTGCAAACATCAGGCGTTTCCACGAAACACAGCAGCTCCGGGAGGAGGCAGTGGAGACGATGCCCGGCGTGCATTGCTGGCGGAAGTCGCTGCCGATAGCGCGGGTGGGTCTGTACATCCCCGGCGGCACAGCGCCTTTGTTCTCCACGATCCTGATGCTGGGCATACCCGCTTCCATCGCGGGCTGCAAAGAGGTGGTCCTCTGTTCCCCGCCTGATGCGACAGGCTCCTTGCATCCTGCGATCCTTTTTGCCGCGAAGCTCGTCGGGGTGCACCGGATCTTCAAAGCCGGCGGCGTACAGGCGATCGCGGCGATGACCTATGGTACGGATACGATCCCCGCATGCGATAAGATCTTTGGACCGGGCAACCAGTATGTGACGGCCGCCAAGCAGCAGGCACAGGCGGAAGGGGTGGCGATCGACATGCCCGCCGGTCCGAGTGAAGTACTGGTGCTTGCCGACAAACAGGCCGATCCGGCTGTCGTTGCGGCCGATCTGCTCTCACAAGCGGAACATGGGGCCGATTCGCAGGTCATCCTCGTGAGTGATGACGCCCTGCTCCTGAGCCGCGTGCTGGAAGCGTTGACATCACAGGTAGCCCTGCTCCCCCGGATGGCGATGGCGGAAAAAGCACTGGCCGGCAGCAAGACGATTTTAGTGGACTCCATCCGCGAAGGCATCGAACTTTCGAATGCCTATGCGCCCGAGCACCTCATCATCGCCTGTGCCGATGCGGATCGTATTGCCGAACAGATCACCGCTGCAGGTTCGGTATTCCTCGGGTATCACACCCCGGAGAGCGCGGGTGACTATGCCAGCGGTACCAACCACACCCTGCCGACGAACGGTCACGCCCGGGCCTATAGCGGCGTGAGCCTCGACAGCTTTGTGAAGAAGGTCACCTTCCAGCGGATCACAGAAGAAGGCCTCACGAATATCGGAGAGACGGTGATCCGGATGGCGGAGGCGGAAGGCCTCAGGGCTCACGCAGAGGCGGTGCGTGTGCGGATGAAGAAACCATGAATTGTACATCACCGATGGCCGGGGATCGCGGTGCCCGCAGCACATCGAAAAAGAGAACCGCCCACGTTTATTGAAGGGCTCTCCCATGCCAGCACCGCTGTGGTCATCTAAAAATAAATATGAATGTTCGATATCAACAGGATCGTCCGGAATAATATCAGGAACCTCGTGCCGTATTCATCCGCACGCGATGAATTCCACGGAGAGGCGAAGGTGTACCTCGATGCGAATGAGAACAGCCTTGGCTCCCCGCTGCTGAAATGGTACAATCGTTACCCCGATCCGCAACAGCTGGCCCTGAAGGAAAAGATCACCCGCATCAAAGGCATCACGGCGGAGCATATCTTTCTGGGCAACGGCAGTGATGAAGCGATCGATATCCTCTACAGGGCCTTCTGCGAGCCGGG
>JBIKIB010000099.1:0-10818 GCA_044361845.1 Chitinophagaceae bacterium
TGCCCCCATGCACCCTGGCCGATATCAAACGCATCAGATGCGAGTGTCGGCTTCTGGCCATCTCGTCCTACACCATACTGTTTTTGGAAGTCCGTGTAGTCAATGGCCTGATCCCAGGTCACGTTAGAATTAACAGAGATGCCCACACCCTTGCGGGCTTTACCGGTCTTAGTGGTGATCATGATCACCCCGTTTGCCGCACGTGCACCATATAAAGCCGCTGCAGTATTGCCCTTCAGGACGGATATGCTCTCGATGTCATCCGGGTTGATGGCTGACAAACCATCACCGGCATCATTACCGCCCCACATACCTGCACTTCCGAGGTTGGAACTTTCCATGGGAACACCATTGATGACATACAACGGCTGGTCATTGCCCAACAAGGATGATCCACCGCGGATCAGCACACGGGAAGACCCACCCGCACCGGACGCCGGTGTAGATACGTTCACACCCGCAACCTTACCACTTAGGGCGTTGCCTATATTCGCAGTACGGGATTCCGTGAAACGGTCTCCTCCCACTTGGGTGACTGAATATCCCAGGGCCCGCTTGGAACGGGTCATACCGAATGATGTCACGACAATCTCAGATTGTGTGAATCCCTGAGCTGGCGTAAGCACAATGTTCACGGTCAACTGATCCGCAGCCACCGGTACTTCAATCGAATTGAAGCCTATACCACTGACGATCAGCGTTACAGCTCCACGAGCTTCCAAAACAAAATTTCCTTCATTGTTGGCACTAGCACCCGCACTGGAACCTTTCACCGAAATGGAAGCTCCCGCAACAGGCTCGTTGTTATTGCCAATCACCTTTCCTGAGATCTTCCGGGTCTGCGCACTGGCAAACAAAGAAAACATCAGCAGAGGGATGAGCAACATCCTTGAAATTTTCTGCATAGCGTTAAAATTTTAATTAAAATGAATGGCGAAATTGTAAAAAAAAATTAAAAACTAAAAATTTTCACAATACTTTGACATAAGACACACCAACGAAGCATTACGCTGCCTAATGGACCGATTTTTCAAAGAGTATCCGTAAATAATCCAACGATCATTCTTCATCTATTCACAACTTACTAAAATTCAATTGTTTACACATAATATTTTCCGACTTCCATACTGTGTGCTGTTTTCCATTCACGGCATATTTTGCATGGCACAACAGCAGGGAACGGGTCTCCCACAGCTGGAAAAAAACAACTGCTTTATCATGAAGCAAGGGGCAATTATCAGGGGGGATACTGCAAAACCGGATATCGCCCTTGTCTTCACCGGTGATGAATTCTTTGAGGGACTGCCATCCATCACACAGGCTCTTGAAAAAAATCAGGTATCTGCCAGTTTCTTCCTCACAGGACGGCTCTACCGAAATCCTGACGCAAAAAAATCCATCCACAGGCTTATGCGGATGAACCATTACCTCGGTCCGCACTCAGACCAGCACCTGCTTTATAACGACTGGTCGAATCCGGATAGCCTGCTGGTCAGCCGCGACTCATTTTCAACTGATCTGCAGGCCAATTACCGGGCCCTGGAAGCACTGCGCATCCGGCACCAACAGAAATACTTCATACCGCCTTATGAATGGTGGAACGCTACCATCGCCGGATGGTGCAGGGATTTGGGCATCACGGTGATCAGCTTCTCACCCGGCACTGCCACCAACGCCGACTATACTTTTCCGGAAATGGGCATGTCGTATCGCAACTCCGACACCCTGATGGATCGACTCCTCGCACGGGAAGAACAAACCGGGTTGAACGGCGCCATGATCCTCATACACATTGGTACCGACCCGCGAAGGACCGACAAACTCTATGACCGGCTGCCGGAACTGATCCGCACCCTGAAAAAAAGGGATACCGCTTCCTACGGGTAGATGAACTCCTCCGACAGTAATAAAAAAATCAACCTCTCACCCGGCTGGTATGGGACCCTTGACTCCAGTATGAATCCCAATCCCCTTCCAATTTATCCACCGGAAAGGGATGATCCAGTAAAATGAATCACTCAAAAAAGACGATCGGCAAAAACTACCCGTAAAGACCGGAGTGTTCTACTGTAAAATGAAGATCATTTGAGTTCCACCACCATCTCAATTTCAACAGCGATATTATTCGGCAATGCATTCACCCCGACGGAGGTCCGCGCATGACGCCCCCTGTCACCGAACACATCCACCATCAGGTTTGAAAATCCGTTCATGACGGCCGGTTGTTGCGTGAAGGTATCGACACAGTTGACCAGTCCGGTGACTTTCACGATCCGCTTGACGCGGTTCAGGTCGCCTATGAGCCCCCGCAATGTGGAGATGAGGGAGATGCCGGTGAGCCTTGCAGCTTCCTGCCCCTGTTCGACGCTCAGATCCTTGCCGAGCTTGCCAAAGACCTGGCCCCCCTCCGGCTTGTCAGGACCATGACCGGAAAGGAAAACCAGATTCCCGACTTGAACGTATTTCACATAGTTCGCAATGGGTGCGGATGGCTGTATGAGCCGGATCTTCAGTGAACTGACGCGCTCCTCAGGATTCACCACATCCTCACGCGGAAGAAATATCAGGCAGACGGGATTTTTAACGAGGATATCCCTTCCGGTATCTGTCATGCTGCCGTCGGTACCATTGAAGGCAAAGACCTGTACCTTATGTTCGTCCTGACTGGCAACGTACACAAATTTTCCGTCAGGTGTGAAATTGAAATTCCGCGGCTTTTTCAGAACGGGTTGGTGCCTGACTTTTTTCAAGGTACCATCGCCCTGCACTTCGAACACGGTGATCTCATTCGAGCTGATCCGGTTGGATGTCAATAGCCAGCGCCCGTCTGGCGACAAATGGATATCACCGCTGCCCTTTGATGGCGACCTGGCCGTATCCGCAAGGATCGACTGCAAGAGGGTGAATGCATCCTGCCGGACAAGAAACACATCGACCATGGCATTCATCTCATTGATGAGATACATGTGGTCACCCTTACTGTTGAAGACAAGATGCCGGGGTCCACTGCCGGGTGCGACGTTGATCACCTGTGCATCCTCGTCGACCAGCCCGTCAGCATAGATCCGGTGTCGATACACCTTATCACCGCCAAGGTCTGTCACGTAAAGAAAATGCTGGTCTGGCGAAACCGTCACCTGATGGGCATGGGAGCCTTCCTGCCGGCTCTTGTCCGGGCCACTGCCCTTGTATTTGATATGTTGTGCGATGGGTTCGAGTTTACCATCAACGGTCTTGAATACACTCAGGCTCCCAGACCCGTAGTTGGCGGCATAGACCGTGGCAGAGGCTTCGCGATATGCCACATGGCAGGGTCCGCTGCCGATGACCGGTGAGCTGTTCACAAATTCATATTCCCCCCGGGCATTGCGACGAAAGGCCGCAACGGCGCTTTTTGCCTGCCCTTCCTCCCGCACGGAGAACATCCTTGACCGGTCAGCCGATACAGCAAGAAAAGAACTATTCGGATTCTGAATGGTATACCGCGGAACGGAACGATTTCGGAGGGTGTTGACATCCATGATCTCGATGCCGGGATTACCCTCCCTGGTATAGGATCCAATGATCAGCTCATACGCCGTGTCAACGATAGGAATCTGCAACAGGCTGTGAAAAAGAAACAGGAGGATGGCAGGCATCTTACATGCGTTTTTAAGTGAATAAATAAGAGATCATGACATGTCCGGATGCAAATACCGGCCACTATATTGACCCATCCGAAGATATGCAAATGTGTGAGGAATCCAATGCCGGATGAGCCTTTCAATGCATTCTGGCGATCAGCAATAACGTCGGACCGGAAAGGTCAAGGATCCTGGTGGATTTTTTATCCCAACGATCCAATTCGCCGGGCAGGTTATCAAAAGGGGTCGAAGTGATCAGAAAGGGCCTCGATGCGAATGCATGTTCATAGAAATCGACGGAGATCAAATTCGGATGGACCATGCCCCATAACTTGCTGAAATGTGCGGGGTGCGCGCGCCTGAAGGCCCCGGATCCATTGGGGGATTCAATGATGAAATATCCGCCATCCCGCAATAACGACATGCCCATGTCGATCATCCGTTTCGGGGAAGGCAGGTGTTCTATCACATGGGAACTGTAAAAAAGATCGTTGCCGCCTTCCAGCATCGACTCATCCGTTTTGATATCCAACCCCAGATGCAGGTTACCGAATGCGGCACGGGGCGCGGAGATCTCATAACTGCGGCAGTCGATACCGGATCGCCGGAACTGGTAACTCTGATATCCCCAACTGGAGCCATAGTCGATCATCCTGACGGATTTGGGAGGGATATCTGGCAGTAGGATGCCGATGGCTTTCAAGTAGTGGTCGACATTTTTTTCACCGAATCCGCCCGCGATCATGGCCTGCAACTGTTTGGGATCTGGCAGCTCGGTGGTGATGCCGTCATCCTGTGCATAATCCGACTGGTAGAAACGCCTGCTGGCATCAGCATCATCGGTGGGATGCCGGAACATCAGCTGACAGTCGCGGCAAAGAAAAAGTCTTGTGAAGATATATTTCCGTTCAACCAGTTGCAGGTTTTCTCGTCCACAACCGGGACATGCCCGACGGGTGCGGTAGGCTGCTGCGCTTCTGGCCAAATAGGCGATCTTGTCTTGCAATGGCATCTGAGAATATTCCGAAAGGTGACGTCAGCTGCAATGTACGACATCAAGCTCAAGCAAGGGCTAGAAACGATATGGCCAGTCAGCACCCTTGATGATGTAATTGATCCTGTCGTAACGGTATGCTCGGGTGAAGATGGGATACCGAAAACTCAGTTTGACAAAATAGTACCAGTCCTTCGTCTTCGGGTTTCCCCTTCCGGTACCCTCGACCGGGTAAAAGGGATCCCCGCCGGGTAGCTCATCAGCCCTGTAGGAGAGTTCCACAGCCTTGAAGCCATGATGGGAAAGAAGCAGATTTTCATCCGGGTAACTGCCACTGACATCATCGATATGGTCCGTGAATGTCTTTCTGAAGGCCAGTTCAAGATCCATGCGAAGTGCACGCGTGAGTCTGACCTCAACCCCTCCACCCATGGGTATAGAAAGTTTCAGGTATCGATGGGCGGACTTTTCAGGGTATTGCGGCAGGCCCTGCCCTTCGGTGGATAAAGGAAACAAATGATACCGCATCCCGAGTTCGTCGGTTGTGAATGGATCGACCCTGAAGGCGGCAAGTCCGGCCATCAGGTATGGTACGAATGCGGTCTCCCGGCTGATGGTCAGGTTGACCCGTCCGGTGAAAGAGAGTTCCTGAAGCTCTGTATCAAAATGCAGATTCCTCCGACGGGTGAAATAGGATGCATTGTGGCTGTCACTCCCGCCAAGCATGCCCCGGGTGTAAGAAAGGCTGACCGCAAAACGATCATCGGAAGCATAGGTCATACCCGCCCCAAAAGCAAGCCGCATGCCGTGGGTGGTGATATGCTTGTCCTTGAGTTCTCCCTGATAGTTGCTCCCCCCGACGGAAATGTCGGCATAAAGTGTCTGGCTTCGGCTTTTACCGGCAAGTAAAAACACAAAACAACTCACGAGCAGGATGCACACGGATGCTTCGTTCCTTTTTCGACCTGTACCGCCAGATATGGATATTAAGTGCATGTGTATCTTTGTATTCCTTCAGCAGCAAGCTCAGTAGGCGTGCTTATCGCCGAAAAGGATCAGCCGGATCGTTTTAAGGATGATCTGTATATCCAGCAGAAAACTCCAGTTCTCCATGTACCAGATATCCTTCTTGACCCTTTCCTCCATCTTGTTTCCGGTCAGATCGCCCCTGAATCCATTCGTCTGTGCCCATCCGGTGATACCAGGCTTCAGAAAATGACGGACCATGTACTTGTTGATGATCATCCGGTATTCCTCCGTATGCCGGAGCATATGCGGCCTTGGGCCCACTACGCTCATCTCACCTTTCAGGACATTCAGGAACTGTGGCAACTCGTCAAGGCTGGTCCGGCGAAGAAATGCACCCAGCCTTGTGAGCCGGGGATCACCCACCACCGCCCCTTTGATATCTGCCAGATCATTCACCCGCATGGAACGGAATTTATAACAGCCAAAGACCTTCCCATCGCGACCGGAGCGCTGCTGCATGAAGAACACGGGCCCCCTTGATGTGATCCTCACGAAAAAAGCGATCAGCGGGATCAGCCACCAGAGTACTGTCATGCCGATGAGTAGGGTAAACGAAATATCGAAGAGTCGCTTGACGATCCTGTTCTCGATCTTCTCGAGCTTCTCATCCCGGAAACGTATCATCAGCAGGTCGTTCTCCATTGACATGTTCACATCCCTGGAAAAGATCATCTTGAAGTCCGGAAGGAATTTCACCCGGATGCATTCCTGCTCCGCCCGATTGATGAGATCCCGGAAGTCCTCACCCGATTCCGGCATCACCGTAGAGAAGATCTCCTTGACCTCGTGTTTCACGCAATAATCGATGCATTCGCTTTTCATCCCAAGGATCGGCAGCCTACCTGTCTTGTCGTTCACATCATTGAAAACCCCTATGAATTCATATCCTGAATCAGGACGAGCCAGATAGCTGGCAGCTTTGTAAGACACTTCCCCGTTGCCGATGATCACGGCACGGCGCTTGTCGTATTTGAACATCGAAAATCTCCGGTACAGAAAAAGAAAAACATACCTGCTCAACAGCACAGAACCGGTCATACAACCATAATGGATGAGTGTGAAAAGCCGTGATATATCCTGCCGGTTGAACAGAAAAATCACCATGATCATCAACAGGAAATGTGATAACAGAAGTTGCAGGGTGGACTTTGAAATATTCACAAAAGTCACGGGCTTGTACCGGTCCTTCGAAAGGACCAATGTCAGCCAAAGAAGATTGCACAGTAGGACGTACTGTGCGAATGTGTCGTTGGGGACATCCACATCATCCATCACCGTGAGGTGACGGGCGCTGAAGGCGGATATATTGATCAGCAAAAGATCCGACAGGAACATGATATTCCTGGAGATCTTCCTGAATCGAAGGATCATGGGGTATGGGATTTACACGTCATATAACTGATTGCCATATCTTGTTATTGTGTGAATTGTGCTTTCAAGCCCTCGCCTCCGCTTGCTTTCGGCCGGGCAATTGCCGTTGGCCCATGGCTGCAGGCGATGGCAGGATTCTACCCTGGATATCAGGATCGAACAATCCCGATTCCAACAGATATTGTCGAATGACCTTCGACCGGTCTAGGTTTCGGTGGACGTAAGCCAGTGCATTCGACTGAAGGCTTTTGCCCTGCTCCGGCTCACGATCCAACAAGGTGATGGCATCAAACAAACGATCCGCCCCGCAGTCGGAGACAAGCTGTCCTGCCCGCTGCTCCTGCACCAGCTGAAATAAGTGACTGCCGGGTTCTGCCGTCACTAATGCCAGCCCTCCGACCGCCCAGATATTCGCCAGCTTGCTGGGCAGGAATAACTCCGACCGGGTGTCGCGCTGGATGACGAGGTGAAGCCATGCATGGTTCAGCAACTGGTTATACACATCCACGGGCTGAAGGGGGATGAATTGCAGGTTGCCAATCCCCTGCAAAGATGCCTGCCGCATGAGTGCTTCGTAGTATGGTCCTGATCCCGAGATGACGAAATGTAAGTGAGGCATGACAGAAAATGCCTGCCGGGACACATCCACTAAAGCATCCACCCCCTGCTTCTCTCCGATGGCTCCGCTGTACAGTACGATCTTACGATCGGTGGGAATACCAAGATCACGCAGTATTTTTTGATCAGGAATACGGGGATGGATGCAGTCCATATCGACCCAGTTGGGCAGCAGGAGCAGTTTCCGGTATCTGACCGGCTTAGACTGGAGCCGCTGCAACATCCCGATGGATATGGTGCTCACAACATCCGCTTTGCCAAGCAGATAGGCTTCCGATTTTTTGAGAAGCACCAGCAACCATCGTGCACGGATCATCCCCAATGCTTCTGCCGCATCGATCTGGAGGTCCATGATATGCATCACCAGAGATGCTTTTCTGTGCCAGAAACGATACCAACAGGCGACAAATCCACTCAGAAAGGATGGCATGACGGTATGGACGATATCGTACCGATGCCCCCTGAGCAACAATGCCGTAACGGCTAAAAATGATGTGAGAAAAAAACTTAGGTCCTGCAAGATGCGCCTGATAGGGGTCGGCAGAGAGGGGACGTACAACGGACAACGAATGACCCGGACGCCAGCGACATCTTCTATCCTGAACCTGCCGCTTCCGCTCCCGGGCCCTGTCTTCCATTGAGGATACCATGGATTCGTGGTGACGACATCCACATGATGGCCATATCTGACGAGGGAAGCGCCGAATTCACCGGTGTATTTTCCGATACCGGTCAACTCGGGGCTATAATTAATGCCGATGATCAAGACCTTTTTGGGGCTCATGGTAGGGTAAGGATTGGGCAACCGGAAGCTGCCATGACTATAACGACGCATATGGCAATATTATCGTGCAAGTCCACTAAAAAAAAAATTCCGCCGCCCTCTTTTGGCCCGTTTCCGCTGTATTTTCCGCTAAGAACCGCGTCAAACCACGATTCAGGCATCGTGTACGCAAGGCCATCCGTTTTGCCAGGCTCCGACAGGGCAAAAAAAAAGCCCCAAAAGGGGCCCGTTCATCTGTCTGAATCAATCCGAATGGATCATCACATCATTTCGCAGCAGAAGCATTGTTCAATATTTCCCTGGCTTTCAACACGATCATGTATTCGTACCATGCCTGTAGATTGGCGTACCGAATCCCTTGAATTCCGTCAAGAAAAGCGAACCGTATGCAAACCATGTACAGCCATTTCAACACCGGGCGAAAAGGCATCCTGTAGAACAACCCTTTCTGATGATACCGGCGCAGGTTGAAATCCTTGCTGAACAAAGCTTTCGAAAAGGAGAACGGCAGCCGGGCACGGCGTTCATCCACCATGCGTGCTGCCTCCATATCGGAGTACCGGTCATGTTTTTGCAGCCAGTGTCCGATGCCCTTTGAGAATGGGAAATGATCGAAACAGATGGTGGTATCCACCACCCTCCCGTCGATCCGGATCACTTCGTTGATCTCCCGATGATAGGAAGCCCTTCCTTTTCGCACAAGTCGGATATAGAACGGACTGAGTTGTGCGTGCTTCAACCACCGCCCGTCCATGAAATCCCGGCGGCGCAGCCTGAAAGCTCCGACGGATGGATCCGCTGTCCTGACCAGGTACAAAAGGGCCGTCCATACCCCTGCCGGTATCCGCTCATCCGCATCCAGGATAAGGATCCAGTCGTGCAGGAAGGCGCAATCCGACAATGCCGCATTCCGCTGTGAGGAGTACCCCGTGAATGCCCGCTGCAGGATATGTGCGCCATGGGCTTTTGCGATCCCTTCCGTATCATCCTTGCTGAATGAATCAAAGACGTGTACGTCATCACACGCATTGACCGATCCGAGGCATCCAGGAAGGTCGATCGACTCGTTATATGTGAGTATCAATACCGATATCATCAAATTTCTTTCTGGGTTTCAAAGGAATACAGGGGTGGCCCGCACAGACCATCCATCCCGGCATGTCTTTCGTGACGACCGAACGGGCACCGACGACACAGCCCTCCCCGAGCCTGATGCCGGGATGGATGAATGCCTCCGCCGCCACCCATGCGTGGTCACCGATCACGATCGGCCTTGTGACCAGGGGATAGCCCCATTGCTCGTGATCATGGGTGCCGGTGCATAAGTGTGCACCCTGCGAAATGACCGCCCGCCTGCCAATGGATATCCGGTCCTGTGCATATAGGATCACATCATTACCGATGCCTGCCTCCTCGCCGATCTCAAGGTTCCAAGGTGCCCAGATCCTTACACGGGGATAAACATGTGCACCCCGACCGATCTTCGCACTAAAACACCGCAACAAAAAAGCCCGCCAGCCATGCATGCATACCGGTGAATACCGGAAAAGCAAAACATGACAAACATTCCATATCAACCTGGCCAGGCGGTTGCCAAGCGAAAAAGACGGCCCGGTGAATGTATCTGTGTTATGCATGCCTCATTTGTGTGTCGTGATGGCTTCTCTGAATTTCTTCACGCAATGGGATATATGTAAACGGTCGCGGAACAGGATTGATGCAGCGCGGGACATGCCGGCTTTCTCTTCGGCAGACAAAGACCGCCACCCTTGCAAGAGCCTGAACACACCCATGGGATCATCAGTATCCACCATACCGGCACCCGCTTCCAGGATCCAGGGATGGATATTCACCTTGTCGCTCAGCAATACCGGCCGGCCGCACGAAAGCGCCTCCGCCACTGCCACGCCGAAGTTCTCCTGGTGACTGGGAAGGATGAACACATCGCAGAGGTAGAGGACACCCCACTTCGACTCACCCTGAAGCATACCCGAAATCAGCACATGCTGACGCAATATCCTGTCGCCATCGATCCTCTTACGCAACGACCGGCCATATGCCGTGTCCCAACCCGGACCGGCGATCAACAGGTTGGGAAGTCCATCTGCAGCCTGACCGCTCCGTAGGATGGTCGCGTATCCATCCAGGATGAGGTCGATGCCTTTTTTGGGATGGATGCGCCCGAGAAAAAGCATGAATGGAGCATCGCATTGCATGCCATTGACAGCCCGGAGGCTTTCGCGCATCCGCCCGGAGAAAGGTGGGGGTGTGACTGTTCCGAGTCCTATGTCGAAAGCCTGCTGATGCCGGTAGCCCGGAAAAGTACTCCGTGCAAGGCGCATCTCCTCCGGTGATGTGAACAGGATGCCATCCGCATTTCGGATGAGATACTTTTCCAG
>JBIKIB010000429.1:0-3237 GCA_044361845.1 Chitinophagaceae bacterium
ATGCTGAAAGCCTTGAAAAGATAGGTGACAACCTAAAGGAAGTCCAGCCGACGGTATTCTCTACAGTACCGCGCCTCCTGGAAAAAGTATACGAACGCATCATTGGCAAAGGACAGGAACTGACAGGTATAAAGAAAAAGTTATTCTTCTGGGCTGTCGATATCGGCAGCAAGTATGAAGTGAATCGAAATCTGGGTTGGTGGTATAATTTACAGCTCGGATTGGCCAATAAGCTGATATTCAAAAAATGGAGGGAGGGTTTAGGTGGACATGTCAAGGCAATCGTCACCGGAGCCGCAGCCTGTCAGGTAAGGCTGTTAAGGGTCTTCACCGCCGGAAAAATCGTGATCATGGAAGGATATGGCCTGACGGAGACTTCTCCGGTCATCAGCGTGAACCGCTTCGAGGAAGATGGCCGCTGCTTTGGAACCGTAGGCCCTGTCATCCGTAATGTCGAGGTGAAACTGGCTGAAGATGGAGAAATCTGCTGCAAGGGCGACAATGTGATGATGGGTTACTACAAGCGCCCTGACCTGACGGCTGAATGCATAGATCAGGATGGCTGGTTCCACACAGGTGACATCGGTGTTTGGGTGGATAATAAATTCCTTAAGATCACCGACCGAAAAAAAGAGATCTTCAAGACCAGTGGCGGGAAATATGTGGCCCCGCAACCCATCGAAAACAAGATGAAGGAATCCCCTTTCATAGAACAGATGATGGTGGTCGGTGCAGACCGGAAATTCGCAGGGGCATTGATCGTTCCTTCATTTACCAACCTACGTGAATGGTGCCTGCAGAACGGAGTTTCCGATAGTACACCAAGTGATATGATCTGTAATCCAAAAGTGATTGAACTCTACAAAACTGAAGTGGAAAAATATAACCAACAGTTCAACCACGTGGAGCAGGTGAAGAAATTTGAACTCCTGCATACCGAATGGAACATTGATGGAGGGGAACTCACACCAACCCTCAAACTGAAGCGTAAGGTGATCATGGAAAAATACCATGACGCCGTCGAACGCATTTACAGTTGATCATCCAGTCTATAATACTGAACTCCGGGACATTCATCGTCCCGGAGTTTTTATTTACTACCCTTTGTATTAAAAATTCCTTTTATGAGCAACGCACTCCCGGTGCAGTTGGCCTTGGAGCCTGCCTGGTGGTAGGGGCTGTATTACTGCACTCGGTAGCCCCTATTCCTTTCCATATCGCTCATATTCAAGTTAGAAGGTCTGTAATAACCAGAAGGAGCGGTCGGACTTGTCTGTGGAATAGATGGCCTGCCGTCAGGGACTGCGAGTCGACTGACTGGCTGATTCCGTCGCTGCGTAGGACGCCTGTCGCCAGAAAAATTCGCCGGTGCTGACCAATCTTTCCCATTATTTGCTGCCATTGTCCGCTATCATGTTTTATAAAAAAATTTCCATCCTTGTCAGCAAAAACATTAGTGGCTTTGGCTGATAAGGCATGAACTTCCCTTCCGTGGTCTTAATTTCTCTGGGCCAGTTTTGAGCCATGATGGAATTGACCATAATGCAAAGGGGACCCACAATGTGGATCCCCTTTTTTGAGGAATTCATATTTCATTTTTTCCGTTTAAATATGCATATTCAACAGAAAATCCGTGATCAGCGCATAGCCTTAGGTGCTACCGATGCAGTAGAAGCTCCTCCAAGCTTAAAGACGAGTCCACCGCCCAGTGTGAACTGGTACATGGAAGAATAGGATGTCGCTCCAACACCCACTCCTCCTGTGCCGATGGTAAGACCGCCGCCCATGGACTGAACTGCTGACAAAAGATGCGCCTGCAGTTTGATACCCACTTTTTCTGCGGCCCATACATTGACTCCACCACGTATTCCCCAGGCAAACTTGGTCATGGTGTTCTTGGGAGCATTGATGACATTCTCCACCTGTGATTCTACGATGGCCATACCCAATAACATACCGCCATAGGGCTCCACCTTAGGATTGTTCTGCAAATATTTCAGACCACCCAACATGATGTAGTTTATACCAAGATCGATCGTTCCATTTTTCGCACCCGTGTTGGAAAGATATTTCCATGGATCACCTTTGGTATCCTGACGCAAATAGAGAAGCTCGACACCATATCCTGAACGGGGACTGAACTCGAGGCCAGCACCCCACTGATATCCACCCCTTACCTTACCGGAGAAGGAACCACTGGAATTATCATAATATGAATCCACATTTTCATTGAAGACATAACCGCTGTAAGCATTAAGCCTTACTTGCGCACTAGCTGCCGCTGAAGAGAACACGATTACAGCGAGGATCAAGCTGATTTTTTTCATTGTTCGATTGTTTTATTTTTTAGTTGTTGGATCAGGATTATTTTTTTGATGCCAGATCTTTTTGCATTTGTTCAACAAGCATGGATGAGTAATCCTTGCTGAATTTGTCGATCTTGGATGGATTGTATGCTTCGCTTTGTGCAGACCATATCATGTTCTCCGATGCGGCTTCGAAAAGCCTGGCTTCCATGAAGTAAGTTTTGTCAGTGGTTGTATATCCCGGCGTCGAGTAGATGGAAGGTGCCATATACCCATAATATCCGCCAAAACCATAACCTCCATAACCCATGTACGGAGAATACGTGGTGGTACCGGGTACATAACGAGTCTCGCTTTGCTTGTCGACAAGGCTTATGGTGAAAATGGCATCACAACCTGATGCCCGAACCTGTTTTAGAATAGCATCTTTTGTAGGAGCCTTCTCATTAGAGAAATTCGGAGAGATCAGGTCCCCACTTTTAACTACCTGATACCCTCTGGCAGTTGCAGCAGCAGCGAGGTCATTCTCAATGACATTCTTATATGCAGCATTATTGACAAGTGCAGCAATGAAGACTTTTGAAAATTTATTGGCAACTGGCTTTTGTGGATTGGTCCATGAGCTGGTCACTCGCTGAGATGGTCCGCATGAAACAAGAAATAACAAGCTGGCGGTTACGACAGTAAAAACAAGTTTTTTCATTTGCTTGATTTGTGATGTTAGATTGTAATGAAAATGCTTAAGATCTTTCGCTACGGTTCATGGAGTAGCCCTTTGACATGTGAATCATGAGGTAATGACCTTACAATTCAAGTTCAACGTCAATCGAATTTTTTATGATTTAATATGTATCTCAGCGAAAATGCCCCGTTAAGACTGCTGAATCTGCTGGTACCGATCAGTATCCATGTAGGCATCCAGTCAACACTC
>JBIKIB010000430.1:0-3223 GCA_044361845.1 Chitinophagaceae bacterium
TGGCGGGGCTACCAATAGCTGGACAGGCACCACCAGCACCAGTGTTTCCGTCAGTGGGGCGGTACTCACCGTTACGGCAACCGGGTTAAGTACTTTCGAAACCATCAACATCACCGACTCGCAAACGGGCACGAAGGTGACCTTCGCCACGAGTGGTGCGAATGCCTATTCGGATCATTTCAATATCACACTCGATAACACCCCGGGGGCGGTTTCTTTCAGTGGGAGCAGTAGTTTCTCAGGCAGCAGTGCCATCAATGTGACGACCTCCATGTACATCACTTTTGCTGCTTCATCAAGTTTGACTACTGCAGATGGGAATCTTACGCTCGATGCCAACATGCAGTCCCCATCCAATGATTTTGCCTTCTCCGGCATCCTGGTGGATAATGCAACAGTGCAAATAACGGGAACAGGCATTTTGACCATGCGTGGTAAGGGAGGGAGTACAGGTGAGAGCTGGTTTTACAAGAACAGGGGGATTGCTGTCGTCAATGGGGGGCAAGTGATCGGCGGAACCACTGGAATTACGACCATTGAAGGCCGTGGATATACCGGAGTAGCGGGTTCTTATGTTCAGGCACAGGGCGTGTATGTATTTTCTGCAGGTGGGGCCACCACTGTTTCCAGGATCAGTTCCAACGGATCCAATGTATCGGTCACCGGGTATGGAGCCAACACGACAGGGCTGGCAACTGCTAATCTTTCGAATTCAGGAGTGGTGCTTGGTAGTGCTGTTTTGTCAAGTGCCTCCAATCAGGGTGGTATCATCTCGGCTGGTGGCAGTGGTACCGTAAATGTGACAGGGTATGGGGGAACGGCTTCTAATCCGGCATCGAGTGTCAGTTCTAGTTCAGTGGGTGTGGTGCTGGCCGGTTCTGCAACATCGATAACTTCTGCGGGTGGTGATGTGACGGTCAACGGTACCGGTGGCGGATCTGAATCTCTGTCCGATCGCAATAATGGTGTACATGTTTCTGCAGGGTTTATCAGCTCTGGCACCAATGGAGATGTCACGGTCACAGGTATGGGCGGGCCTAGTGATGGAGCCAGCTCATACGGCAATGCGGGTGTATATCTCCAAGGAGCTACCGCTTACATTAAGGCAGGACTGGGCACCGGGCAGACACTGGTGACGGGAACAGGTGGTGGTTCGGGCACTTGTGGTAATAACGTTGGAATAAATATCATTAGTGGAGTCATTGGCTCCCTGGGTAGCGGTGATGTATCACTCTTTGGTTATGGTGGTAATCTGAATGGAACAGGAAGTAGCAATTACGGACTCAATATTAGCTCAGCTGCTGCTGTTGTGTCATCCAATGGTGGAAATGTGCGCGTGGAGGGCACTGGAGGTGGTGGGCCTACCAGTTCCAGTAATAAGGGCATGTACATTCAAGTAGGGGGATCTATTAAGGCTGGGGGAAGCGGGACAGTGACGGTCATCGGTCGGGGAGGAAACATCAACGGTATCTCTGGCAATGAAAATGAGGGGATAATCATGTCAGCTGGCGCCAGTCCTCAGCCGGAACCATACATCTCTTCATCAGGAGGCGATGTGACGGTTACCGGTTATGGTGGTGGAGGATCTTCCGGTTCTGCATCAGCCAGTTCAAGCATGACTAATGTTGGTGTAAGTCTGAAATTGGGAGCATATATAACGGCCGAGGGCTCCGGCACCGTTCGGGTCAATGGTACCGGCGGTAATAATTCTACGGGGTCTACAGGTGGTTACAATTCAGGTGTCTTGATCGACGTCTTTTCACAGAAAGGCTCGTCCGTGTTTTCCACTAAAATCACTTCCGGTGGAGGAAATATCATCATCAATGGCACCGGAGGCGGAAAGGGAAGCGGTTCCGACAATTATGGCGTTTGGGTTAAAGGACTGCTGAAACCGACCGGATCCGGCACTTTGTCTGTCACGGGAACCGGAGGTCCTGCCACCGGATCGACCAATGCCGGTGTCTTTGTCCACGGAGCGCCCACCGTCAATAGCATCGTTTACCCGGCCACGATTACCACGGAAGATGGCAATATTACTGTAACGGGTACCGGCGGCGGATCCGGTACCAGTTCCTCCAATATCGGCGTTCTTTTGAGCCAAGGCGGGAAGATCGCTCCTGCCGGATCCGGAACAGTGACGGTGAATGGCAATGGAGGAACAGTTGCCACAGGATCCGAACAGCATGGGGTTAGTCTGTTCGCCACAGGATCCACTATAACAACAGGTGGTGGCAATCTGAATATCAACGCAACAGAAGGGAACTCCTCAACGAGTTATGCGGTTCGGCTTTCCACCTTTGCCACCATTACCACAGCCACCAACGGAGGTAATATCACGATCAAGGGAAACAGTTTCAACTCTGAAACAAGCTCGATTGGCACCCAGGCATCGGGATCGGTGTCTTTCATTCCCATGACCAATGATACAGAAGTCCAGTTCACATCATCTAATGATGAAAAAGGGAAGATCTATTTCAATACGTCCGAGCTGGCCTACATTACTGCAGGTGACATCAACATCGGTAATACGAATACAGGACTGATCACGATTAGCCAGGCATTGACTCCGCCGACCGGTTCCAATCTGACCCTGGCCGGATCAGGGTTGAGTCCCAAGCTAGCCGGGATTGAAGTGAGCATGTCATCTGGAAAGACGCTGGGTATCTCTGGCGTCACATCCGTCAATATTGCCATCACAGGCACGACGGTCAACACCCAATATGATCAGCTCAAAGTGACAGCAGACCTGACATTGACCGGCAGAACGCTCACACTCAGTGGCGCATATACTCCTGTTGCCGGGGATGTATTTACGATCGTGGAGGCCACCAGTATCACCGGTACATTCACCGGATTGGCAAATGGTGCCACGGTAAGTTTCAATGGCGTCTCCCTGACGATCAACTACACCGCTACCACCGTTACCCTGTCAGGACCTTGTAGTAATCCCACCTCCGGGGGTACGATCGCCACGGCGCAGAGCGGTAGCAGTCCCTTCGATCCGGCGGCCTTCACCAGCAGCGTGGCCGCCAGCGGTCATACGGGCACACTGGAATACCAATGGCAGTCATCGACCACGAGCAGCAGTGCGAGCTTCGGCAACATATCGGGTGCGACCCTGGCAACCTATGATCCAGGGGCGCTGACACAGACGACCTGGTATAAGCGACTGGCGAGGGTTTCCTGTAAATCAGACTGGACGGGCGCGGCGGAGAGCAATGTG
>JBIKIB010000100.1:0-10768 GCA_044361845.1 Chitinophagaceae bacterium
TTAAACGCCATGCCGCTGGTGGTGCATCCACCGCTCAGGTTGTTTTGTCCGTCTAATGCAAGTATGCCGATGGTGTCATGGTTGTCTTTTCCACCGGGCATGGCAGGGTCATCCTGTTTCTTATAGGATTCATTCTCGACATTGATCTTTGGCTGATACTTTGTTTCTTTAAGCCATTTTTTCCATGCTTTCTCACTGGAAGGGGTCAGAAGATTCTCCTTTTTGAATCCCTCTGACAGAGCAAACTTCAGGGCACCTTCAGCCACCAGGATGATGTGTGGCGTTTTCTCCATGATCCTTCTGGCAACAGAAATCGGGTGTTTGATATGTTCCAGACACATGACGGATCCGCAGTTGCCCTGTTCATCCATGATACAGGCATCAAGGGTCACTCGTCCATCCCTGTCAGGCATTCCTCCGTAACCGACGGTCTGGTTATTCACGTCCGCTTCCGGTACTCTCGCACCTGCTTCGATCGCGTCAATCGCCCGGCCTCCTCCTGAAAGGATCTTCCATGATGCGGCATTCGCATCTTTTCCGAAATCCCATGTGGAGACGACGATCGGATTTTTTTTCATTGGTTTTCCTGTTGCCAGCAAGCTTTTAGAAGAATGAACCAGAGGAATTGATATGCTGGCGACCTTCAGGAAATTTCGTCTCTTCATGGGTGTAATTTATATCAAAAAAATCGCACAGGGACCATCTCATTCCTACATAAGTATGTGAAAATCGGATCCGTAAAACCATCATCACGAACAGTCCTGTGACCTGTATCTTTGTAGCCCTTTATAGAAAAAATAAGATCTATGGCCAGACCAGGCAGAATGAATTCGGATGATGTACCAAAGGCAAAAATCAATAAGGAAAACTGGAGGGAAGCCCTTCTCATATTCGGATATCTGAAGCCTTACAAAGGTTGGTTCAGCATCGGTTTGCTTGTCATCGGATTATCGAGCCTTACGACGCTGGCATTCCCGTATTTTTTAAAAGTATTGATCGATAGTGCCGATGCATTGCGTCAGGGAAAGACAGCGATCAGTCCGGGAAACATTGCACTCGGCATGGTGGGTATCCTCGTTTTGCAAGCGCTGCTCTCATTTTCGAGGGTTTTTATTTTAACGCGAGTAGGGGAGAATGCCCTGGCAGACCTGCGGGCGGATGTTTATAAGAGACTTATCTGTCTACCCATGGATTTTTTCGCACAACGAAGGGTCGGAGAGCTTTCAAGCAGACTGAGTACAGATCTCACCCAGATCCAGGATGCGGTGACTTTCATGCTGGCAGAGATCCTGCGTGGGATATTGACACTTTTGGTCGGGATAGGCCTCATCCTGTTCATATCTCCTAAGCTTACATTGGTGATGCTATCCGTTATTCCGGTCGTAGTGATCTTTGCGGTAATGTTCGGAAAATATATCAGGAAGCTCTCCAGGGACGCACAAGACCGGTTGGCAGATTCAAACACCATTGTACAGGAAAGTCTGCAAGGCATCAGCAATGTGAAGGCATTTTCCAACGAGTGGTTTGAAGTGGATCGATATACGCGAAGCCTTTCTCTTGTGGTGGGCGTGGCGATCCGGAGTGGAAAAGTACGGGGATTGTTCATTTCTTTCATGTTATTCAGTCTTTTCAGTGCGATCACACTCGTTGTGTGGTTTGGTGTCGGGCTGATGCAAAATGGTCAGCTTAGTTTTGGTGACCTGACGGCTTTCGTCGTGTACACTTCATTTGTCGGCGGCAGCATGGCAGGCTTTGCAGATCTTTACAGTAACCTTCAAAAGACGCTTGGGGCAACACAGCGGGTGCGTGAAATATTAAAAGAGGAACCCGAACCCGTCAGTACGTCCCGCGAATCCATCGATCCTCAGTTCAGATTGCAAGGGGAGGTCGAACTCCGTCATGTCGCTTTTTCTTATCCAAGCAGAAAAGAAGTGCCCGTGCTGAAGGATATTTCGTTGCAGGTAGGTAAAGGACAGGTTATTGCCCTTGTTGGACCAAGCGGTGCGGGAAAATCAACCATTTCATCTTTGATATTGAGGTTTTATGAACCCGATCAAGGCGGTGTGTTTTTTGATGGAAGGCCTGCATCTTTGCTACCATTGTCGCAGGTCCGCGCCCAGATGGCGATCGTACCGCAGGATGTATTGTTGTTCGGCGGATCGATCCGGGAGAATCTTGCCTATGGGAATCCGGATGCAAGTATGGATGAGATCATTGCCGCAGCAGAAAAAGCGAATGCTCATGATTTTGTGTCGGCTTTTCCGGAAGGGTATGATACCATCGTCGGAGAACGTGGCGTGAAACTCAGTGGCGGTCAGCGTCAACGGATTGCCATCGCACGCGCGATCCTGAAAGATCCTGTTATTTTGATCCTGGATGAAGCAACGAGTTCCCTGGATTCAGCATCCGAATCACTCGTCCAGGATGCTTTGGAAAACCTTATGAAGAATCGTACTTCTATTGTGATCGCACACCGGCTTTCCACGATCCGGAATGCAGACCAGATCATCGTATTGGATCGTGGATATGTCAAAGAGTCCGGCACCCATGATGAACTGATTCAATTGGAAGACGGATTGTATAAGAACCTGCACAGGTTGCAAATTGATTTCAACTGATCATCCCAATGTCGAATTTGTGAGTCAGATGTTTTAGGTATCGCACAACCCACCAGAAATTCTTATTTGATTCCCTGCGGTTTGGTGTGAAGATCATTCCTTTTTTGACTACAAGTTTTTCTTATAATTTATATTATGTTAAATAGAGTTATCCGAAGAAAGCCCATCACGGTCAATCACAATGATGGGCTTTCCGGTATACCCTAGAATCGATTTTTTATTTGAGCCTCGTACTGGGCTTATGGTTGAAATTATACCGCATGATGAGTTCGTGACCTCCAGCGCCGCCATCTGCGCTAAATGTACTCAACGGATTGATGTAATCATCATAAGCATATCCAACAGAGAAGTTTTTATTGATATTCACCCCTGCTGTAAGCATATAGCTTTGATTGAAACGATACCCTGCGCCAACCCATAGCATTTCACGTTCTACCCTGAGTCCGGCCTGTATCTCTGATTTGCTGATATTCGGGAGCATGACCATCAGGAAATTAGGTACAAAGGTGGTTCCGCCGGCAGTTTCATAGCGGTACAAGCCATGCAGATAATAATGCCTGTAGAGCCTACCTTCAGCATTTGTACTGAGGTTTCCGGTGTAGAAGTCAAGTTTTGATTGGATCAACTGGGATACGGAGAATCCCAGTTGAAGTTTTTCTGTATTGTACGCTACACCAAAACCCATGTCGAACTTGAACCGATTATCAGCACCAGCGAGAGCCGGATCTCCTGCGATCGAATTGAGCTTGCTCCTGTCAATCGCGAACTGAAAAAAACGGGTTTCGAGTCCAATAGAGAACCTCGCTTTTTCAGATACCGGCAGATGTTTTGCAAAAGCCAGTTGGACACCTGTCCTGGAAGTCGGTCCGGTTCTATCGTTATAGGCATATCCCCCTACACCTAGCAGGTTTTTAGGCAGATCGAAGCTGCCGAACAGGGTGGCTGTCTGTGGACTCCCGCTGATGCCGCTCCACTGGCTCCTGTAACTCAATCCTACCATGTCGCTGCGGAGATTTCCTGCCATCGCAGGGTTGTGAAAAATGGTCTGCAGCTCATACATCGATGATGTATGCAGTTGCTGGGCCTTTAAACCCGGGCCAGCAAGCACTGCTGTTATGATGAATATGATCCTGAATTTCATGCTCTGCATTTTTAGATTATCTGAGAATCGTAACGTCTCCTTTCAGTTCACCAACCTTACCGGAAATAAGGGTGAACTTGATCATGTAATAGTAGGTTCCATCAGGAATTAGCTTGCCATTGGCCGTGCCATCCCAATTGTTCACATAGTTTTTATTGTTGTATACCAACTGTCCGTAGCGGTTGAATACACTCACATTCACATTGTTTGCGCAGACATCTGCGGTTGTGACAACCCAACGGTCGTTGATGCCATCGCCATTTGGTGTGAACGCATTCATCACTTTCATGCAGTACGGGATGACGGTGACTGTGACATTATCCGATCCAGTGCAACCCGTTGTATTGTCAACGGCCGTCAGCGTATAAGTCGTGGTTTGGGCCGGTTTTACAGTCGGGTTGAACTGGTTTGGACCTGTCATACCGGTCGTTGGTGTCCAGGTGATGGACCTTACATTCGCGGTACTGCTGCCGTTCAGCACGACGTCCTCCCCTGCTACGATGGTCACATCCGGACCAGCATTCACCGGCGGATTTGGCCTGATGCCGATCACGACCGGTTCGTTGCGTGTACAACCATTCAGTGTAGCGGTCACCGTGTAGGTTGTGGCACTGGTTATGCTGGCTGAAGTGGTTGCACTTGCAGGCGTAGAAAGTCCAGTGGCCGGTGTCCATGCAAATGTTGCTCCAGCGCCATTTGTTGCCGCGAAGAGGCTGAAAGTTGCACCTGAGCAAACGGTGGTATCGTTGCTGGCAGTGAGTGTCAGATTGTCTGCGAACGGAATAGTAACCGTTTTACTGAACGAATTCCCACATGCAACTTCCCTGACCGTCACGGTCTTAGGACCTCTTGTCAGTCCGGTGAAGACGTTGGACGTTTGGAAGTTCACCCCGTCGATACTATACGTATATGGAGCCAGGCCGCCAGATGCAGTCACCGTAATACTTCCGCTGTTGGGGCTCGTACAACTTGCTCCCGTTATGGTTTCCGTAAAGCTTGGATTCAATTTGGTCGTATCGCCGTATTCCATCATGGGGGCACCGCCTCCAATGCTCGCACCGCCAACAAAAAGCCTCCTGCGTTCCATGGGGGTACCTGCAGGAACCGTCTTGGGTGAGAAGGCCGCATGCTCAAAAAGTGCCCCTGTCGGAGCGATGTCAGTCCTCCATGTGGTGCCACCATCATTTGTCACGATCAGCACACCACCAGGTGATACCACATATCCATTGTTGGAATCATGCATTAGGATTCCATTGAGGTTACCTGTTCCAAGGACTGCGATATTACCTGATATGTCAGTCCAATTCACTCCGCCATCTGTTGACTTATACACCACTTTCCTAGGGAAGCCATTTCCACATAGGAAAACCGTGTTGGCATCCAGTGTAAATACCTCTGTATAAGACATGGTCGTGTTGATCGCCGGGAAAGGGCTTATATCGACCCAGGTCGTACCGGAATTGGTTGTTTTCCATACCGAGCCCCTGCTTCCTGCGACGTAACCAACACTGCGGTTGGGGAATGCGATCTTTGACAGTACAGGATATGTGGCTCCTACAGGAAAGCCGCCTATCGCCTGCCATGTGACACCATTGTCGAAAGACCGGAAAACGGATGAAGTCCGGCTGGCGATGCTACGCTGAATGAGCTATTGCCCACGACCCAGATGCTGTCGTTTCCAACCGTCACCACATCATTGAGTTGAAAATTGGCATTGTTGTAGATCGGATCTAACGTGGTTGCCGTATCAATGGATCGATACAATGTACCGGCATTCGTCGTGAAATAGGCTTTTGTGGGCGACGGGAATGCCAATCCTGTGATATTGATATAAAGGTTTGCAAAATCAAGCCGGGCTTTGTCTATCCAGGTTTTTCCTCCGTCGCGCGTCACGGTAATGGAGGATGATCCCGTTGCAATGCCTGTATTGCAATCCGCGAATTCTATCTCCGAATAAGCAGCACTTGCCGGTGTAGTGTTGTACTTTGTCGCCCATGTACGACCTGTAGCGGAGTCTGCCATGACCCCATTGGTGCCCATGACGAGGAACTTACCATTGGGGGCGATATCCATTGCCCATGTTCCGAAACCGCTGAAATTCTGTCCCTGGGGAAGGCAATATTCCATGACCCAATTATTACCGCCATCAACCGATGTGGCCATTTGGCCGAAGTTTCCGGGCGCAAATAATTTCCCGTTGGCAGCCTTCACGATATTATAGGGATTGCTGATCAGTAATCTTTGCGGATTGGGAATCGGAGATGCGTTTAATGGTGGGAATGGGAAATTCAACACCTCATATTTTCCACGTTCGAATAGACCGGGTACGGCGACATTCGCTGTACTGTCATTTCTCCCCGTTCTTACACGGATAACTATGTTATTATTGGAAGACATAATGACGACCGTGGAATCATTCTCTATATGCATCGCACGATATGACTGCGTGGCAACGGATAGCGATGGCTGTCCGTACCTTGTTGATACCGTAACGGGAGAATTTGTTACCCCTCCGTATCCTAACCGTTCTTTGGATGTTGAAAAGTCAGTCAATCTGCCACTGGTTATTTTCCAAAGCAGTGAAGAGTGATGCCCTGCGGATGAAGTATTGGTAGTTAAAGGTACTCCGGTTGTCGAGTTGACGTTTCTTATAGGAAGATAAGTGCTCAAACCTGATCCGGAGACATATCCTACAGAATCATTGATGAATTTGATGCGTAATATCTCCTTGTCTTTGGCGGTTACATTGACCAGTTCAGGAGCCAGATAGGGATTATTGACGTATCCAATCCGGGACAGGCCGCCCATTGGAGCGGATATAGAATCCCAGGTGGATCCTCCGTCTCTGGTGACATACAACTTCGGAAGGGAGTCCGGCGTATTGTGTTGTCCACCTATATATCCTGTGGTGGCATTGGTGAACCAGACGGTATTGATATTCCTGCTTTTATTGTAAAGCGGGGTTTTCACTAGTGACCAGTTGTTACCACCATCGATGGTCTTTGCCATGATTCCCTGGCCACCAACGGCATAAGCCACTTGGTTATTCACGGCATGCAGGTCTATGAAACTGCTTTTTATCCTTATGCCGGCAGGGTTGTCAAAAGTGAATGCCCCGTATGTCCAGGAGCTGCCGCCATCCGTAGATTTGGCAATGCCCCCATCCGAACCTACGGCAATGACGTTATTGTTATCAATGTAATCCACATCGAACACGGTAAATCCAAAGGGCCTGGGGTTGCTGAAGCGCCAACTCTTCGTGTCGTACTGACTGCCTTGTGCATGAACAAGGTTGCTCCATAGCAGAAATCCAGTCAGCATGAACACTAAAGGAAAGATATTTTTCCTCAGATGCATCATGTCAGTCTTGTTTAATTTTTTGGGATATATGTATAGTGTTAAAGGTATTATAAAATATGTAACTTTTATGTTTTTGCCTGTAACATGAATATGTTGAAATTTGTAATATGCGTGTTGAGAAAATCATTTCTTTATTTTTTCTTTTATTCTTTTTTACGTTTATTACAGCACAAGACCGGTCCAATAAGGGCAAGGAGTTTTGGCTTGGATATGGGTTTAATTATTCATTTTTTCATGAGGCAGTTGTCAATAGCCAGGACCTGCACCTCTATATCAGTGCGGATCAGCCTGCCAATGTGACCGTTTCAATAAATGGTACTGCCTGGACCAGGAATGTATCAATCCCTGCAAATACGGTTGACTTCAGCATCATCATCCCTAAATCGGGTTCTGATGATGCTCGCATCCTGAAAGAAGGACTCAGCAACAGGGGCATCTCCATTAAAAGTGATATGCCTGTCACTGTTTATGCCCATCAATACAACACAATGGTGTCTAATGCCACGATGCTCATGCCATTGGAAACATTCGGATACTCCTATTTTTCGGTCAACTATGCCCAGGACAGATCCGGATCCACCCAGCCATTGGTGAATCCGGTTGTGGCAAACGGCCCCGACTGGTATTCCTGGTTCCATGTCATCGCCCCGGAGGATAACACCCGATTGCTGATCACCCCTTCCGACACCACTTCGAATAACTGGCTGCCCGGTCAGACATACACCGTGAACCTCAACAAAGGCGAAATATATAATGTAATGGGTAAGCTGACGAGTGGTTCCAGTCTGCCTCACCATGCAAGCAAGGATCTGACGGGTAGTAAAATTGTATCAATCATCGGCGCTGACGGAAAATGCCATCCTATTGCTGTCTATTCCGGTTCTGGTGGAATTCGCTTGTGCCGAGGTGACGGAGGTGAAAATATGAGCCAGCAGATGTTTCCCTCCCGGGCATGGGGTACAAGGTATCTGACATATCACATGATCAATAACACGTCGACAAATGTGTCGTCGCCTTTTCTGAATTTTTACCGGGTATGCGTTTCCGACCCATCTGCCATTGTTAAAAAAAACGGCGTTGTCATGACTGGGTTGAAGAGAAATTTCTACTATGAATTCAGTAGCCTTTCAGGTGATTATATCGAATCCGACAAACCCATCCTCGTCTCCCAGTACACACCTAACGCTAACGAGTGCAACACGTTGAACACTTTTAGTTATGGAGATCCGGAGATGATCTATTTGAGTCCGATCGAACAGGGACAAAAAAGTGTTTTATTCTACACGCCTCGTAAGTCATACATCGATTATATATATGGCAGTATTTACCTGCCCACACCAGCATTGTCTTCCCTGAGGGTGGATGGAAACATGCTTCCGTCCGCCAATATCATCCCCCACCCCACCCTCCCGGGTTATTCCATTGCCGTCGCCCGTTTCACCGGAGCGGCTGCACAACATCGAATCACTTGTGATAGTATTTTCAACGCATACATCTACGGAATAGGTTTTTTTGAGAGCTATGGATTCAACGCAGGCACACTTGTGAATGACCTAAATTCATATCCCTCCCTCAAGAACAAATACAGCCTGCGTGCCGCACCGGACACCTTCACCTGTGTGAAGACCGACTTTCGGATATCCATCAAAGTGGCATATTCGCTCAACAGCATACAATGGAAACTCAGCCAGGTGCCCGGCGTCACACCGTCCGCGGATGTGGTCGTCAATAACCCGGTCCCGGTACAGTCAGAGAAAATCTTTGGCCGGACGTATTACACCTATACCCTGGACCAGGACCTGAGCTTTGCAGTTGCAGGCACCTACGACATACCCGTTTCTTACGCAGCACCTGACATCGATCAATGCGATCAAACGGAGACGGCATCGGTCAGGGTCTTGGTGAAGGATGGACCGAAAGCAGACTTCAACGGATCCGGCATTTATTGTCTGAAAGATCAGATCCAGTTGAAGGGTAACTCCAATGCGACCGGATATGACATCAAAAGCTATCGGTGGGATTTTCCGGATAACACTTCGCAGACGACCATTGATGCACTGAAGAAATTCGATGTGAGCGGTCCTCAGGATATCCGTTACCGGATCTTTGCAGACAACGGATGCACCGGTGACACGGTCAAAACGATCAATATCGTCAAAACCACCCTTGTGCAGTCATCTCTCAGCGGTACCCGCTGCGTGGACAGTCTGCTGACATTCACCTCTTCGATATCAACGGGAAACAGTGGCACGCAGTGGTACTGGGATTTTGGAAATGGAAAAACCGACAGCAGCAAGACGCCTATCTTCCGCTACAGCTATGCGTCAGGAGCCGTGAATCTGCGTCTGCGCCACTGGGTGACAGATCCTCTTGGATGTCCCAGCGACACATCGGAGACGATTTTGTCACAGCTGTACAGTAATCCTCCGGCTCCTCCGGTCCTGATCCTATCGGATACGCTCTGCCCCGGATCCCTTGTTTCGTTTGGGGCATCCCTGCCCTATTCGCCGGTTTCATGGAGCTGGGATCTTGGAGACGGAAACCTTGTCGGTGCCGCAGCGCCTGTAACAAAACGGTATGACAGTGCCGGCAGCTATGTTGTAACGCTACAAGTCAGGGATGCGAACGGTTGCGGATCACCGGTTTTCACAAAGCAGTTTAATATCAATCGTCGACCCGCCATCAATGCCGGACCGGATAAATATATCCTGCTGGGCAGCGCTGCGAACCTTGAAGCGTCGATTTTTTCGCCGTTGCAATATGCCTATGCATGGCAGCCATTTATCTTCCTGAACGATGCTTCGCAGCTCAATCCCCTGTGCACCCCGATGACGGACATGAAATATGTGGTATCCGCCCGGAACAATATCACGCATTGCATCGCGGAGGACACCATGCAGGTGTTCGTACTCACGAAGATCATCATCCCGAACACGTTCACGCCCAATAATGATGGAGTCAACGACCGTTGGGATATCCGGTTTCTGGACCGTTATCCCGGCTGCAGGATCGAGGTGTACAATACGGTGGGACAGCTGGTGTTCCGGTCTGTCGGTTATGCATCACCGTGGGATGGGCGCCATAATGGCCGGGACTTGCCCGTGGGGACGTATTACTATGTGATCGACCTGGCGAATGGGGAAGCAAAGAAAGCGGGATATGTCACGATCATTCGATGATGATGCGGTGTTATAAGGAACCCTTTATATTCAAAAAACGATATCAGTCGATGTTTCATGCAATCCGTGTGGCATCAATGCTTTTGTATTTATTTTTTCATCAAGAGATCAGCGCTCAGGATAAATCTAATAAGGGAACTGAGTTTTGGCTGGGGTATGGACATAATTCGCTTTTCACAAGATATGAACCACCCCTTGGCATAAACTCGCAGACTCATATTCTCTATATCAGTGCGGAGCAGGCTGCGAACGTGACTGTTTCCGTGAATGGCACATCCTGGGTGACACAGGTCGCCATTCCTGCAAACACGGTCGATTATTCAGTCATCCTCCCTAAGAACGGACTGGCGGACGCACGAATTCTTTCTGAGGGTAAGTCCACACGCGGTATTCATATCCGGAGTGATGTACCTGTAGTGGTATATGCACATCAATATGGCGCTGTTTCATCCGGCGCGACGATGCTCATG
>JBIKIB010000431.1:0-3207 GCA_044361845.1 Chitinophagaceae bacterium
GCTGCCGGCAGAGCCTCTACCTCCACCATTCTTGGAGAGGAAGTGTCAGAATATCCCGATAGTGTCGATACAATGACATGGTAGATACCACCCTCCCGGATCAAGATCCTTTTCGAATTCGCTCCTGTGATTACCGAACCATTCCTTAGCCATTGGTAGGAATATGCCGAGCCGGCGGTCAATACCACGGAATCTGATGCACAGAATCGTAGCCTACCGATCACGCTGACGGACGTATCGACGATACTGCCATCCATGAGGAGATACTGTCCGAATTCATCGACCTTGTCACTCACGTTGAAATCCACAGAGTTGACGATGTCCGCTGCCGAGCTGATGGCTTCCGCAGTCTGGCTCAACAATGCCCAGCTGGAATCGAAGGAACCAGAACGACGTTGGTATAGGCGAAAATCACTCTTCGAATGGCTGGTACCGGAGACGGGTAACTTCCTGAATGTCAAACGGGTTACAGAGGTCTTCCGGTTACTGCCGAAGTTACGTACCACCCAATAACTGCCCCTGAACCTAAACCGGTGGGCATCTATGACATAGTCCGGAGCCTGGTTGATTCTGAACACATACACATCCCCGTTAGGATAGATGCCCGGGCTACTGAAATCAAAGGAGAAGTCTGCATTATCAAAACGATGAGAGCCCCCCAAACTGATGGATGCGACCTTCTGGACCATCCCCTTCCCTATCGGCGCCTTGGATTCGGTGACGAAGGAGACAGGGATATGAATACTCGTACCACTTATCGCATCATAGGTCGTATTCGTATTGAACCTGTTGAACTGGATGTATTTCAGCAACCCCGCCTCTGGTGCCGTAGCCACGAGATGCATGCGTAAACGGATCTGCTCCTCCGTCATGGCATAGTTATAGATCCTTACCTCGTCGATCATTCCCTTGAAATACCCTCCCTGGTTGTGGATGTCCTTATTGATATAAAAAGGAGTCAGGGATAGGTCGATCACAGGCATCGACCGGGTGTTGACCACTTGCCCGGTCCCATTGAGATAGATCGTGACACCGGTGGGACTGTACACCAGAGCCACATGGTTCCATTGGGTGGTATCTACGGCGAGGTTACTGCTATTTCCGTAACCCACGATGTTGTCCGTATAGCAAAGCCTGAGGTTTGGTGTGTAACCCAAAAAGCTGAATCCCAAACCGAAACCATATGGCGATCCGGGATAAGGGTCATGGCTGATCAGTTGAGCGAAACTTTTTTGCATACCCATCGGTCGCATCCAGCACATTACGGTGAACGTATTCGAGTGGATTTCAGCTTTACCGATATTGATGATGGTCGAATCATAAGCTACCCGGACCGCCTTTCCCGCTACGCTGTCCAGCGAACAAATGTCGGAACTGAAGACGATCATATGCTTTACGGTCCGCGTGTGCTTTCGCCCCTTCGCGTCGGTCACCGTGAGGGACACATCATAGCTTCCTGCACCCGGATAAACCACTTTGGGTTTTTGGGATGTGGATGAAGAGACGTATTTCGCACCAGGGAAGTCCCATTGCCATGTTGCCCCACTGTAGTTCAATATCGAGTAGTCCATGAAAGCGACCGTATCCCTGGAGCAGTTCACGGATGCCTTATCTGCCATCGGCTGGGCGACCGGTTCCGGGGCATAATAGAGCTGGCTTTCCCAAACGCCCCGGTTGCCGCAGATCCTGATCTTGTCATCCCTGAAGAAAATAAGTCCACCTTGCCTTGCACTGAGGTTGGCAGGAAGCCCCTTGCTGAAATCCACCCAATCCAGCATGTCCTTGTCTCTGTAATACATTTTACCCGGAAAGTTGGTGACCGCATAAATACCCTTTTTCAGGCCGCCGTCGAGTTGCAGGTAGGCTACTTTGGCACCTTTCAGCATGACACCGGTGATATTCGACCAAGCAGCCCCGCCATCAAAGGACTGAAACACACGATTCGATTCAGATGCATTATTCCCCATGGCCAGCACGACCTGATTCTCATCCCTTGGATCCACTGCGATGTCAGTTTGGTACCAGGCATAGGCGACCCCCTGGGGCAATACCACGCGGGTAAAACTCTTTCCGCCATCACTTGTCCGGTAGACTCCATCCTCGGTGCATGCGTAAATCACATCGGGATTGCTTCGGGCAATATCGAAACGCCATACCCGGGTGGTGAAAGTGAATAAGGTCTCATAGCTGGCACCTGCATCCACCGACCGCCAAAGGGATTTATCATTACCGAGATAGAAAACATTCCTGTATCTGGGATCCACAACGAGCCTGGAAGAGAACTGACCGTAAAAATCATCGGATGGCCATTTGGTGTTCCGGATCTCGGCCGGGGCAGGATTCCCTGAAATGGACAGAGGGAGCAGATAAGTACCGATATCCCGGAATCCGATGGTCCGCTCATACCCATGAAACACATGGCCTGTGGCATCTTCAGCTCCTCCAAGGTACATCGTGTTCCCCGATCCGAAATTCTCCGAATAGGCCATATTACCATTATGGTAGCGCCCACCGACAATGATGTCCTCACTCCAGCCCTGACCAAAGCCCCAAAACTCCGGAGCGGAAAGTCCCTTTGTCCGGACTGATGAATTCGATGTGGAGGTGAAGAAATCCGGAGAATAGGTCACCCCGCCATCTGTGGCGATATAGGTGTCATTGCCAAGGGATCTGATGCATTGAATGTCTGGGTGGATGCGGAATGGTCCATGATAGCCTCCGAGAGGAAAGAAGTTAAATCCACCATCGACGGACTTATATGCCGTCGTGCTGCCAACGATGATCTCGCTCGTGTTAGTGGAAGACACGCAAATGTCCAGATCGAAAAAGCCCTGTCCTGCACTCATCCCCAATCCCGTTGAAACATTGCTGCCGGTCAGGGAGGCGGAAGTGGATTTCACGGTCACCTGCCAGGTCAAGCCTCCATCGACAGACCTGACAATGGCTGGAAAATCGTCAAGAACCACACCAAAGACCAGATTGGGATTTGCGGGCGTAACTGACATGCGCGAGCCGGTATTGATCATTCCTGCGAGGGTTCCAGTGACTTTTGTGAAGCTGTTACCGCCGTCAGCGGATCGCAGCAGAACCAGTTTTCCATTCGCGTCCCTTCCGGATGCAAGAATGAAAGGGATCTGGTGACGCGTGACACAGATGTCATAGATGCGCAGTCCAGAAGTACCACCCGAAACCGCCCATGACGTCCCC
>JBIKIB010000432.1:0-3196 GCA_044361845.1 Chitinophagaceae bacterium
CTCCCTTGCTTTTTTTACAAGTAATTCCATTTCATGATCGGGCTTATATTTTGCAGGGTCGACATCCAGCAATTGGTAGTTTGTATCTTTCATTTTACCATCTTCGATAATGATGTCAATCTTTGATACAAAAGATCCAAACGCACCCGGTTCTGTGACTTTCGAATATTTACCATCAATAGGTTTCCGTACTCTTTCATGCGTATCAGCCCCAAGTATCATATCTACTCCGTCAACATATGATTGATTGGAAAGATCTACCTGTTGCGCAAGCCCCATATGGGTAAGCAAAAAGACCATGTCACACCTTTCATAATCACGCAAGAGGCGAATATATCGAGCAACATTCGCCTCTGGCTTCGAAAAACGTATGCCCTCACTATATGCAGGCGACTGGCGCTTAGGGGTGAGAGGATCATTATATCCAATGAATCCAATTTTGAAATCACCAAAACTCTGTGTCCAATAAGGATGAAAAATCGATTCCCCATTGAAGGCATCCTTTGTATCGTGGAACATGTTGGCGCAGATTTTTTGAGCATCGTACCCCCCCAAATCACGCTGCATCATTTCTTTGCCATAGACCACCTCCCAATTACCAGGCAACATTAAATCATATCCAATATTGTTAATCAAAGGAATGATAGCTTGACCTTCGCTCAATGCAGCCACGCCCCCACCCTGAAAACAATCCCCACCATCGATTATGAGTGTCTGTTTTGGGTTCTGTCCACGAAGCGTACGTAGCATTGTTTTAAGTGTGGCAAATCCACCACGCTTTTTGTAAACCGCCTTTCCATCTTCCCAAAAGAATTCATCATGAACATACAATTGCGAGTGTATGTCCGCCGTATGAAGTAAGGTTATGCGACTTGCTTTTCCTTCTTTCAAAACAGCACTCGAAGCCCACTCTTTTTCCCTAGATTGATCTGAGAAAGACAATGCGCCGGCGACTTGAGGGATGCCAGCCATTGCAACTCCTGTAAGAGAAAGATTCTTCAGGAAGTCTCGGCGGCCGTTTGTTGGTGCGCAAGAATCGCAACCACAAAAAATTTCTTGGTCTTGGGGCATCATATGACGTTAATTGAAAATGAAAGCAGTCAGAGTCCGTTAGATTTGGAAGCCTGTTTTTTACGGGCTTCAATAATTGGTTTGAATGGCCCATACTTGTGTTCTTCTTCCGTAAAGCCATCAGAGTATGGACCGAAAGGATGATCAACCGGTTTCTTGGAAATATTGGGCCAATCATTACTTAAGTCCTTTGATGGCCTAGGCTTAGCATTGACATAGGCCGCAACATCCCAGGCCTCTTCATCACTGAGCAAGGGATTACGATGATCGACTTGTCCGAATGGCATCGAATTCTTCACATATCCTGCAAATCGGGAAATGCGAAAAAGGCCTGCTCCGGAGTTATAACTATTTTCCCCCCATAGCGGAGGATACGCATATCCATATCCTTCAATGTTTGGCTGACCAGCTCCGTCCTCCCCATGACAAGATTGGCATTTTGACTGATACACTATTTGACCGCCTACCGGATCTGCAGGTCTGTCCAAATAGGTCAATTCCATGATGCCAGATCCCTTTGGTTTTTTTCCTTTTGGCACGTCATCACCAAGCCAATGGAGATATGACACAATTGCCCGCATCTCCGTACTGTTAGAATCTATGGCTTTTCCATTAAGACTCCGCTCCAAACAATCATTCACCCTTTTTTCAATCGTCTCAATACTGCCGCTGCGATCCCGAAAACGAGGGTATGTAGAAGAAACAGCACCATAGTTATTGGCCCATGGCAAAGTACCGCCATCAAGATGGCAATTCTGACAATTCATACCATTCGTGATTGCAGCAACCGATCCCTTGGGGCCAAGGTAATATGCCGTATTCCCAATGAGCTCCCTACCATATTTGGCAAGCGCGTCCTCTGGTTTGATTTGATACTTGTTCCAACCTCTCCAAAGCGACTCTTCCTCATTGCCTTTTGACACAGTCCCACTATTGGATTGTTCATCACAAGACGACAATGACATGACCCAGAAAAATGCTGACACCAAATGAATCAACAAAATCCTTTTAAATGAAAGCTTGTACTTGGGCTGATATTCCATATGGCAAATGTTGCATTGACCTTATTTATGATGGTAGTTTCTCACGAATTCTTCCGTAAATCCATGTGCCCGCTATCGCACTTAAAGTGGTCACAATCACAACGGTAGCTCCTGTTCCGATTTGCGCAAACAATGGACCCGGACATGCGCCTGTCAAAGCCCACCCAAAACCAAAAATGAGACCTCCAAAAATTTGCCCCTTATTGAACTTCTTATTTTCTAAAACAATGTTCTCGCCGTAAATGGTCTTGATGTTAAACTTTTTTATGATCATGATGGATATCATCCCAACCACAATAGCAGAACCAATTACCCCGAACATATGGAAGCTTTGGAGACGAAACATTTCTTGAATCCTGAACCAGGAAATTACTTCTGACTTTGTGAGGATTATGCCGAACACCATTCCAAGCAATAGATACTTCACCATGTGCCATTTGGGTTGTTCGACTTCCGACATATTCTTGTACATGGCATCAACGGAACGAACTTCAAAATCAGTGTTCATGATATCACTGACAACATCTTTTTTTTCTGTATAATTTTCCATCCGATGTAATTATTAGAGTTTGAGTATCAAAGGAAGAACCACATTGGCCATAAAAAATCCACCAACCATGAAACTTATGGTTGCAACCAATGACGGCCATTGCAAATTTGAAAGACCCATAATTGCGTGACCAGAGGTACAACCACCCGCATATCGAGTTCCAAAACCCACAAAGAAGCCGCCCACGACCATCAGAATAAAACCCTTCAGCGTCAATAGTGAATCCCAATTGAAAAGTTCAGATGGAACAAGTCCGTAATAGTCCGTAATGCCATAAGTTGCCATCTCTTCGACAAGCTTAGGATTCACGGAAACGGGATCTGAATTCATAAGAAATGCGGCAGATACAAAACCACCAAGTAAAACGCCTGCCACAAACAGTAAATTCCAACTTTCTTTTTTCCAGTCATACTTGAAAAAAGGTATATCCGCAGGAACGCAAGCCGCACAGATATGCCGCATAGAAGAGGAAATACCGAGTGAACGATTTCCAAGAATTAGTAATGCGGGCACAGTCAATCCAATCAGAGGT
>JBIKIB010000433.1:0-3187 GCA_044361845.1 Chitinophagaceae bacterium
GGCTTCATAGTGAACAGGGTGGCACGTCATTTTTACCTTGAGTCACTGCGCTTGGTGGAGCAGGGCATCTGCAGCGTGGAAGGAGCTGACAGGCTGCTGGAATCAGCTGGCTTCAGGATGGGTCCGTTCCGGCTGATGGATCTGATAGGTAACGATATTAACCATTCAGTCACCCGATCACTGTATGAAGCCTGTGGACGTCCTGAAAGATTCAAGCCATCCCCTATACAGGAGGAAAAGGTACAAAAGGGTGAGCTCGGCAGAAAGTCAGGGAAAGGGTTCTATGAGTATTGATACGATCAATACATGATCCGTAACGCTTGCCGGGCACCTACACTGGAAATAAATTAAAATATCTGTAAACCTCATACCATGTCTGTTGAAAAGATCCTGGTGACCGGCGGCACCGGCCTGTTGGGAAGTTACCTGCTGCGCGCACTGATTGCCCGAGGGAAGAACGTCCGTGCGATACATAGAAGTCCGTACCCCGACCTGCTGTCAACGGAAGAGGTCCGACGCATTGAATGGGTCAAAGGGGATATCCTGGATACGGTCTCTTTGTTTGAAGCGATGGATGGTGTCAGCGAAGTGTATCATTGTGCCGGTATGGTATCATTCAATCCATCCCGGGCAGCGACCATGCATAAGATCAATGTGGAGGGTACGGCAAATGTGGTCAATGCATGCATAGCGAAAGAAGTCCGCAAGCTCGTGCATGTGAGTTCGGTATCTGCTTTTGGCAGAAAAAGAAACCACCAGACGATCACGGAAGATGTCAAATGGGATGATGATTCGAACCTCTCTGCTTACGGCAGATCGAAATACCTTGCTGAGATGGAGGTATGGCGGGGAATTGCTGAAGGCCTCGATGCTGTGATCGTGAATCCGAGCATCATCCTCGGTGTGGGTGACTGGAACAAGGGCTCGAGTGCGATGTTCAAGAATGCCTATAAGGAATTTCCATGGTATACGGATGGAAGTACCGGGCTCGTGGATGCCGCAGATGTTTCTGAGATCATGATCCGGTTGATGGAAAGTCGGCTGCATTCGGAGAGATTTATCCTGTCTGCAGAAAACTGGCCCTATCGAAAAGTATTCACCCAAATGGCCAATGGATTTGGAAAAAAGCCACCGGCCATGAGGGCCAGTCCGTGGATGGGTGGGCTTGTATGGCGATGGGAAAAAGTCAAGGGTTTTTTCTCTTCAGCAGATCCTTTACTCACAAAAGAAACGGCAGAGACAGCACAGACGCATGTTTTCTACGACCAAAGCAAGATCCTCAGGCATCTTCCCGGATTTCAGTTCCGACCTCTGGAAGATGTGATCCGTGCATACTGCCGTGAATATTTGGTTAAAATCGGAACGCCTGTGCAATAATCAAATCAGGCATCGGTTATTTGCACATACTCAATAATGTCACATCCATGAGAATATCCTTGCTGATCCATTGCATGCTATCATTCTTTCTGGCGTCACAGTCACAGACATTCACTGCTGCCGGGAAGGTGACAGATGCACAAAATGGTCAACCGCTCAGAGGTGCATCCGTCTTCTGTCAGAATACGACCATCGGTACAGCTACCAATGCGGAGGGAGAGTTCCAACTGACATTGTCAGATGGAGGATATGATCTTATTGTCACGTACAATGGCTATGAAACCTACAGCGCGCGCATCAATAAGTCTGCGGAAAATATCGGCAGTATGCAGGTGCTTTTGAAGTTGAAAGACAAAAATCTGGCGGAAGTCTCCATCGTTGCCACGAATGAAGTCAAGGATGGTTGGTCGAAATATGGTTCTCTGTTCCGCGACCAGTTCCTGGGCATGACGGAAAACAGCGGTCAATGCACGATCGAGAATCCTGAATCACTGCGATTCTTTTACAGCCGCAAGAGGGAACGCCTGAAAGTGACAGCACAGGAGCCTTTGCGGATAAGCAATAAGGCGCTTGGTTATGTGATACGATATGAACTTGATTCCTTCCTGCATGAGTTCCCATCCGGGAACACGGAATACACGGGTTACGCATTGTTCGAAAAAATGGAAGGCAGTGATGCGGAAAATGAACAATGGCAGGACACAAGGGAAAAGGCATACTATGGATCGATGCTGCATTTCATGAGATGTTACTACGACAGTACGCTGGGACTCAACAACTACAAACTCGAGCGAGTGGATCCCAAAACAGATAAGAGCAGACCAATAAACAATCCGTATGATTCCACCTTTTATGAGAAGACGGAGAGCGGGGATGCCACACTATTCAAAAACGGTAAACTCCGTGTGGCATATGCGGATGAAAAGCCCGAAAAAAAATACCTGAGTACAAAAGGCATGTCTGATAAAACAACCATTCAGATCTCCATGCTTGATTTCCCGGAGATGATCATCATTGAGGAGAACGGATATTTTTATGACCAGAAAGACATCCTGGCACTTGGGTACTGGAGTTGGGAAAAGCTTGCAGACCTGCTGCCATACGATTATGATCCGGAATGACATCAGCAGGGCCTTGCTATCGCATGCGGTCTTCCAGTGATGCGACGCGCTGCCACAGTTCTGCGATGCGTTTCACCCATACCAGCTCACGCCTTTTTTCCGCAGCTTCCTGGGCGGGTGTGCCAAAATACACTTTTCCACCTTCGAGGCTTGAAGGCACACCGGTCTGCCCGAGGACAATGGCATCCTTACCGATCCTGAGTGTTTTGTTGATACCGACCTGTCCCCAAAGGACCACTCCATCCTCGATGTGCACGGCGCCTGCGATACCCACCTGTGCTGCGATCAGACAATTCTTTCCGATCCTGGTATCATGTCCTATATGCACCATGTTATCCATCTTGGTACCACAGCCAATGACCGTGTCATGCGTCACACCGCGATCGATGGTGCAGCAAGAGCCGATCTCCACATCATCTTCAAGCACAACCCTGCCGCAACTCTCCATCCGCTTGTACCAAACATCCCTGTTCTTCTTCGTGTTGTAATAGAAAGGCTCCGAGCCGATGACTGTGCCGGATTGTATCATGACCCTGTCACCGATCACGCAGTGGTCCATGATCGTGACATTGGGATGTATGATGCAATCCCGTCCGATCGTCACATGATGTCCTATGAAAACACCGTGATGGATGATGGTCCCTTCACCAGTCTGAGCATACTTACTTCTCTCTCCATGTTGGGGTTCG
>JBIKIB010000101.1:0-10687 GCA_044361845.1 Chitinophagaceae bacterium
CGCTGGCTCCATTCGAAGGCACGACAGCGGGCATCCAATTGGCGGGATCACTCCACTGTGATGAGGCAGTGCCTTTCCATGTGGATACATATTCCGTCATCCGCGAAATGGGTTTTGCACCCATCATACCGTCAAAGTCGTATAGTTTTTGGAATGATGAAAGTCCTCCGTTTTCATTGAGGACACAAGCGTATATGATGCCGGCGTTCGCACTGCCACCATAAGTAGTCAGTCCGATGAGTCTGCCGTCAGAAAGCTGCAAGGGTGCGTCAGCGGGTCCTTCCCCGTTAAGGCCGTTAAAATTAAACAAGGTCTGTACGTTGCTGTTCCGCGGATCGAAGGAATAAAGTATGCCCTTATCCTCCATGTTTATGATGTTGATACCGACACCATACAGGAGTCCATTTCTAGCCTGGGTGAATGCCTTCCCCATTCCCCAGGAGTAGTATTCTTCCTCCTCCGTACCCGTGATGAACTGGAAAAGTTTTACATATGTATCCGTTCCCGGTTCATAAGAAAAGATCGTGCCTCTGCGATCTGGAGCATATTTCGTCGTTCCGTAAAATTTACCATCTGCAGCCTGTATGATGTTTGAATTTGGAGTCCAACCTGTTTGGAAATTAAAGTTGTAGTGATTGGTGAAGACACCGGTATTCGGATCGAAGGAAAAGATCATACCTGATTTCGGTTCATCGCCCCCTGTTCCGTCAATGCCGTAGATCTTTCCGTCTTGCCCCTCCACAATTCTAGATATCGGGGTTTCACCCATTTCATCCCCGGTAAACCTGTGCAGGATACTGATGCTGTTGGTCGCCGGGTCAAGGGAGAAGAGCAGGTTATTCCGGGTATCGTAACTGCTCGTGACGCCATAGATCTTTCCGTTTGATGCCTGCATCAAGTCATCCGTGAACATCGTAAGGGATTCATCGAACTCGTAGTGTGTCGTGACCATCCCGGTGGTGGGATCGAATGAGAAAAGTGACCTGTGAACGCCTCCGTAGAGTTTTCCATCCGTTGCCTGGAATAACCTTGCACGAGGGGTATGATAGATCGGACAATTGAAGTCATGCAGTTTTGTCATAGTGCCTGTCGCGACATCAAAGGAGAACAGGGTGCCTGTGTTATACGATCCACCACCTGATGTCAAACCATACAGGATGGGTTGTGCCAGGAGCAAGGAGATCGACTGAATGCAAAACACAAACACGGATAACATCTTCTTTGTCATGGTTTCTGGTTTTAGGATGGGCGTAACAGCAGATGGATCTGCGTGTCAGACGCTGACATAAATATTTGTGCGCGCAGTGGAGAGTGATATTTTTCTATCCGGTGTCCAACAATTCGGCATGACAGGATATCAAATGATGGCTTCATTCCGCATTCCGCTCCAGCGGTCATTACAATTCATATTCCAACTGGGTTGACTAGCTATTTCCCTGCTTTCGCGGACGTCGGAACTCATCCCAACGCACCCATCTCCCTTCACCGGGCTTATCAGGGTGCATGTTGATCAGATTCGACAATGACCATCTGGCAACGTCGAAAATTGTTTTTTCAGGGTTTGGGACCAATGCTGATTTCGCCGTTAACGGCTTTTCATGGGTGGCGGCACTATGCTGGAGCTGTTGATCCATTCCGATGTTTTGTCAGCTTGTCAACAGTGAGTGAAGTGAAGGTAGAATGGTTCTGCCATCAGTTCTTCCATCTGCAGTTGCATTCGGATCATTCACGTAAAAGATGCAATCCTCTCATGAGCCTTCCGGGGCATATCATGTTTCCCATGCTTTTGGGAAGTCTCTTTCGACATATTTCATCATTCATGAAATGATGGGTCATGCGCTTGTCTATTTTTTTTAATTTGCATCCTATGCAGGCCTATTTGGACCTATTACAACATATCCTCGACAAAGGCGCTGAAAAAGGCGACCGGACCGGCACCGGCACGCTGAGCGTATTCGGATACCAGATGCGTTTCGATCTGTCAGCCGGTTTTCCGCTCGTGACCACCAAGAAGGTGCATCTGCGCAGCATCATTCATGAATTGCTTTGGTTTTTGAAAGGGGATACTAATACCCGTTACCTGAAGGAGAACGGCGTTAGCATCTGGGATGAGTGGGCTGATGCAGATGGTGACCTCGGACCGGTATACGGCAAGCAATGGCGGTCATGGGAAGGGGCAGATGGTAAGGTCATCGACCAGGTCAGTGACCTGATCGGGCAGATCAAAAAAACACCTGATAGCCGGCGGCTCATCATCAGTGCCTGGAATGTGGCAGACCTGCCGAAAATGGCGCTTATGCCATGTCATAGCCTTTTTCAGTTCTATGTGGCGGACGGAAAACTATCCTGCCAGCTCTACCAGCGTTCGGCGGACGTGTTCCTTGGTGTGCCTTTCAATATCGCATCCTATGCGCTGCTGACGATGATGGTCGCACAAGTGTGTGGGTTGAAGCCGGGGGATTTCGTGCATACGTTCGGGGATGTACATCTGTACAACAATCATCTGGCTCAGGCCAGGCTGCAGCTGACACGGGAACCTTACGCATTGCCAACGATGACGTTGAATCCGGATGTAACGGATATCTTCGCTTTTACATTTGAAGACTTCACATTGGAAAACTATCAGTGTCACCCGGGCATCAAAGCGCCGGTGGCGGTTTGACAAGTCTCCTAAAGGAAATATAAAAAATGATAATCTCCCTGATCGTTGCTGCAGGTCTGACCGATGAGATCGGCATGTCGAACGACCTGCTCTGGCATCTGCCGAATGACATGAAGTTCTTCAAGAACACCACATGGGGTATGCCTGTCGTGATGGGCAGGAAGACCTATGCATCCATCGCTGGTGAGCCGCTGCCCGGACGTTTCAATATCGTCATCAGCCGTCAGCCACAGTTCGATCCCGGCAGTGAAAAGGTGTGGGTGGTTCCTTCACTCGATGCGGCCATTGCAAAGGCTGCGGAGACGAATTGCAAGGAGGTGTTCATCGCGGGTGGGGGTGAGATCTACGCACAGGCGATGCCGATCGCCGACCGGATCTACCTGACACGCGTACACGAAGTTTTTCCGGAAGCGGATGTTTTCTTCCAGAAGATCGATATCCGGTCATGGAAGCTCGTCTCCAGTCTGGATTTCAAGAAGGATGAAAAGCATCTGCATGATTTCTCCTTCCAGGTATGGGAAAAAATATGAGTATCGGCACGAACGACCCGGATAGTCACCCTCTGCTTTGATTTGGATCTTCACCCAACACCCAACAGATCATCAATTGTATCCTCCTCTTTCCATAGCATCACGGTATCTGAAATACTTCTTCACCGCTTCAAATGGCAAGGGGCATGGGATCCATTCGCCGTTCGTGTTCGATTTCGTCACGAAGGTGTTGAATGCCCGTGAAAAGCCTGAATCCTTCGGTCGGATAGAAGCCCTGAGGGCTTCATTGAAGCGTGACGGCCGGGTGATCCCGGTGGAAGATTTGGGGGCGGGTTCTGGGCTTGATGATAAATCCCTCCGCAGGATCCGCGATATAGCGGGGAATGCTGCAAAGCCTCCGAAGTTCGGAAGACTTCTGCACCGGATCGCGGCACATTACAGATGCAGGTCCGTCATTGAACTGGGTACATCCCTAGGCATCAGCACGGCCTACATGGCCACTGCCAGCTCCGTCGAAAGGGTTGTCACCCTGGAGGGTGCGGCACAGGTGCATGCCCTTGCGATGGAGCATTTCAAAGGGTTGGGATTGGATAATGTCACGGCCGTTGCCGGAAATTTCGATGATACGCTGGCACATGCCCTGGCGCTTGTTCCTTCTCCCGATCTGGTGTTTTTTGACGGGAATCACCGGTATGCGCCCACCCTACGGTATTTTCATCAATGCCTGGAGCATGCCGGCGAGGATGCTGTCTTCATATTCGACGATATTCATTGGAGCCGTGAGATGGAAGATGCCTGGGCGGAGATCATCCTTTCGTCCCGGGTCACCTGCAGCATCGACCTTTTTTTTGTGGGGGTCGTATTTTTCCGCAAGGGATTCCGGGAGCGCCAGCATTTCACCATCCGGTATTAATAAAGGCGATTTATGCCCGACCCCTTTCCCAAATGATGTAATTTTGCCGGAACTTAAACATTTTTCATGATCATCGGTGTGCTAAGGGAGCCGGTTCCAGAAACCCGTGTCTCCGTCCTTGCGGAAGCTGTTTCCGTATGGGTCAAGAAAGGCTGGGAAGTGTGGGTGGAACCCGGTGCGGGATCGTCCGCTTTCTGCACGGATGAGGCCTATCAGCAGGCAGGTGCCTCCATCAAACCTGCATCCTCGATCCTCGCTTCTGCCCATGTGATCCTGTCCATCCACCTTCCTGCGGGCCTCCCTGCTGCTGGTTCGGTATTGATAGGCATGTATCAGGCAAGGCAGAACAAGGAATCCCTTGAACCCCTTATCGCGTCAGGTGTATCCGTCTTCAGCATGGAACTTCTGCCGCGCACCACCCGTGCACAGTCGATGGATGTGCTGAGCAGCCAGGCCAACATTGCCGGTTACAAAGCGGTATTGCTGGCGGCGAATACCTATGGCCGTTACTTCCCCATGTTCATGACTGCGGCCGGCAGCATCCCTCCCGCGAAGATCCTGATACTGGGTGCGGGTGTGGCGGGATTGCAGGCCATCGCGACAGCGCGACGCCTCGGCGCCGTGGTGGAGGTTTTCGATACCCGTCCTGCGGTCAAAGAAGAAGTCATGAGCCTTGGCGGACGATTCGTAGAAGTGGATGGTGCGGCGGATGCGGCCGGTGCGGGAGGATATGCCGTGGAGCAGACGGAGGAATATAAACGTAAACAACAGGCACGTATAGCCGAAAGTGTGGCGAAGTCTGATATCCTGATCACGACGGCGCAGATACCCGGCAGGCAGGCACCGATACTGGTCACACATGATATGCTCGACAGCATGCGCACAGGGTCCGTCATCATCGACCTCGCCGCATCTACAGGAGGCAATACCCCGGAAACACGAAACAACGAGACGGTCTCTTACAAAGGGGTCACGATCATCGGCAATAGCAACCTGCCGGCGACCATGCCCTCCGATGCCAGCAAGCTATATGGAAAGAACATTCAGAATTTCCTGGCACTGCTGGTCGATAAAGAAGGTCATATCAATGTCGATGTCGATGATGACCTGGTGAAGGGCACGAGGGTGGGACCCGCACTTTTCGCCTGACCACATTGCGATGAGGATGGATGATAGATGATGGATCCCTGAAATTAAAACACTGTATATGGATACCGTATTGAACTGGATAAGCGATCACCAGCAGATGATATACATCGTGATACTCATGGTGTTCGTGGGCATTGAGGTCATCGGCCGCGTGCCGGGTGTGTTGCACACACCGCTCATGAGTGGTGCCAATGCGATCCACGGAGTGGTGATCATCGGTGCGATCATTGTGATGGGACAAGCCGAGGAAGGCGATCACCTGGCAGTGATGCTGGGTTTCCTGGCAGTGGTGCTGGGGACCTTGAATGTTGTCGGTGGATTTGTCGTGACTGACCGCATGCTGGAAATGTTCAAAAAGAAAAAATGATTGCTGCTGCAATAAGCTGCATCGCCCTGAACGGCAATCGCCAAAATGGCCTGCCAAAAGAATCTGATATATGGAATTGAATATCCTTACGTTCGTCTACCTCATTGCATCGGTGACATTCATCCTGGGCCTGAAGATGTTGTCGAATCCGGCAACTGCCCGTAGAGGAAATCTGATCGCCGCGGGCGGTATGACCCTTGCCATCCTCGGAACCATCTTCCTGTATGAAGACTCCGCCGGAAAAGGGTTGGGAAATTACGCCTGGATTTTCGCGGGGCTATTCATCGGTGCCGTCATCGGAACATTGGCGGCCCGGAAGGTCAAGATGACGGCCATGCCTGAGATGGTCAGCCTCTTCAATGGTATGGGTGGTGCCTGTGCCGCGTTGATATCGATCGTTGAATTCAACCACATGATGCATCTTGCTGACGGATCCGCGCGCGCGATCGATCCTGTGACACTGCTGATCATTCTTCTTGGACTGATCATCGGTACCGTTTCATTCGCCGGCAGCATGATCGCCTGGGGCAAGCTCAATGGCAAGGTGAAGGATTTCTCCTTCAAGGGGCAACATCTGCTGAACAACCTGTTCATCATCATCGCATTCACCCTCGCGGCGTATATGGTCATTGGTCTGCCAGTCGGGCTTCAAACTTATTTTTATATCATCCTTGGGCTCTCATTATTTTATGGTGTGTTCTTCGTACTGCCTATTGGTGGTGCAGACATGCCTGTCGTCATCTCCCTGCTCAACTCATTCACCGGCGTTGCAGCTGCCTGTGGGGGATTTCTGTACGACAATAAAGTCATGCTCACCGGTGGTATCCTCGTCGGTGCCGCAGGTACCCTGCTCACGATCCTCATGTGTAAAGCCATGAACCGGTCTCTGTTGAATGTGCTGATAGGATCATTTGGTGGCGGGACGACGGCATCCTCCGGTGCAAAAGAGGGAGGTGGCCATTACAAGGAGATCTCGCTCAGCGATGCGGCGATGGTCATGTCTTATGCGAACAAGGTGATGATCGTTCCGGGCTACGGATTGGCTGTCGCACAGGCCCAGCACGTCTGCCACGAACTGGAGAAGACCCTCGAGGCCAGGGGCGTGGAGGTGAAGTATGCCATCCATCCCGTGGCCGGTCGGATGCCCGGACATATGAACGTCCTGCTTGCAGAATCCGATGTCAGCTACGAAAAGTTGCTGGAGATGGAACAGGCCAACGATGAATTCAAGACCACGGATGTGGTCCTCATACTCGGAGCGAACGATGTCGTGAATCCGGCGGCGAAAAGCGATCCCGCTTCCCCGATATATGGTATGCCCATCCTGGAAGTCGAAGAAGCGAAGACGGTCATCGTGAATAAACGCAGCATGAAGCCGGGTTATGCCGGGATTGAGAACCAGCTTTTCTTTCAGCCGAAGACATCCATGCTGTTCGGAGATGCGAAAAAAGCACTGCAAGACCTGCTTGCGGAAATAAAAAATATTTGATCAGGGTTCGTTGTGGTTGTCGTTGAAGCCGGCAAACCTGATTTTCCATCCAACGGGATGGTGCATTTCACCTGCAATCAATGAGTATTCGTAGCTATGAATCTTCCTTCCGCACTGTTGGATTCACTGGAAGGTCTCCCCGGGTTCGACCGGGCGGCCTTCACGGCAGTACATGCGTCAGAAACACATAAGCCTTCTATCCGCATCAATCCGGGAAAACCCATCAGCGGTGGGGTTAAAACACTCGTCGATGCTTTCGCAAGGGTGAGTGCAAGATCGATCGATGTTTCACCGATAGCCTGGTGCAGCGATGGATACCATCTTCACCCAAGACCATCTTTCACCTTCGACCCATATTTTCATGCCGGTGGGTATTATGTCCAGGAAGCATCGAGTATGTTCCTCAAACATGTCATGGCCGAGGTCAGCGGGGAACGTCAAGGCCTGCGTGTGCTTGATCTATGTGCCGCACCCGGAGGTAAGTCGACACAGCTCGCATCCCTGCCATTCATTTCCCTGCTTGTCAGCAATGAGGTCATTCGTACAAGGGTGACCGTCTTGTTTGAGCATATCGTGAAATGGGGGGCTCCCCATGTATTTGTTTCTCAAAACGATCCTTCGCATTTCAGCCGCTTGGAAGGGTTCTTTGATGTCATTGTGGTGGATGCCCCATGCAGTGGAAGCGGTTTGTTTCGAAGAGATGCCGAGGCCGTTGAGGAATGGTCCCTTTCTGCCGTAAAGCTTTGCAGCCAGCGTCAGCAAAGGATCTTGGCGGATGCATTGCCGGCTTTGAAGGAAGGGGGTGTACTGATCTATTCCACTTGTTCCTATTCGCGTGAAGAAAATGAGGATGTCCTGGACTGGCTTGCATCGGAACAGGGTATGTCATCCGTCGGGATCGGGGTATCGCCCGGCTGGGGCATCGCCGAATCCATATCGGAAAAAACCGGATCGATCGGATACCGCTTCTATCCCGACCGTTTGCAGGGGGAAGGGTTTTTCCTTGCCGCCATGCGAAAGGAACACGGTAGGGAGATGGATCCATCCTCGATGAAGCCCGTGGTATCCACCATCCCGAAAGGAACCGATATAAGTGAATGGGTCGAAGCGCCGGCAGGATTTCTTTTTCAGCAAAAGGAGGAGGATCTCATAGCCGTCCCGGAGGCACTTTCCATGGAACATGCTTTGTTGACAAAACACCTTCACTTGCGGAAATCCGGTACCCGCCTGGGGAAACTGATAAGGGGCAGACTGAATCCTGACCATGAACTGGCAATGAGTATCATGAGGCATCCCTCGATCCCATCAACATCATTGAACTATGATGACGCCATCCGATACCTACGAAAGGATGCGTTCATCCCTGATTCACCGGTACAAGGGTGGAATCTCATGACGTACGGGGGACTGCCGCTGGGATTCATGAAGTGCATGGTAAGCAGGGCCAATAACTATTACCCCGCAGACTGGCGCATCCGCTCTGAACGACATGGGTGACGGGAAGCATGCGAAAGCATACAAATGCCCTTTTATGATTTTGAAGATATCGTTTTCGTGATGGGCCTTCAAGAAAAAGGAATATCGTAATTTTAACTGACCCCTATATATCCATAGGGGCAGTTTCTGCAATGAAAAGCCAATTCATATGAAGTTGTTCATGGTCATATCGTTCTTTTTCCTATTTCCTCTCATTCTTTCCGCGCAACAAAGCCTCCCATCTCCTGAACTTGCAGATGGCAAGCTGATCCTTCGACATACGGTTGTTCCGAAAGAGAACTGGTACAGTCTCGGAAGAATGTATAACCTGAATCCCAAAGAACTTGCGGCTTTTAACCAGACGACCATCGAAAAGGGGCTCTCTGTCGGTCAGCTGCTTCAGATACCTTTGACCAATGACAACTTTGCCCAATCAGGACAGCCTGCCACAGATGAGGTTTTCCTCCCGCTGCACCATGTCGTCCGGGAAAAGGAAGGACTCTATCGGATCGGGCAGGATCACAACAAGATCCCTGCCTCACTGCTCCGGTCGCTCAACAACCTCCCGTCAGATGCGATACAGCCGGGTATGATGTTGGTGGTAGGGTATCTCCGGGTGAAAAAGGACCAATCGGCTCTGGCAGCGGCAAGTGCAGTGAACAGGGGAATGCCGGTCATGACTGAACCCGTGCCAAAGCCCGCTGTGAATACGACTCCTCCGGCAGAAAAGCCGGCGGTGGGCGTTCCTGTCCAGGAGGTAAAGAAGACCGTGCCGGCGCCTGTCGTCAATGCCCCCAGCGGTCCGGTAGCGACAAAATCCGCACCAAACGAGACCATACCGGTATCGGCTGCAGGTGGTTTTTTCGCGGGTATATTTGCGGATCAAATGAGTGCCGGACCTTTGAGTGCAAAGACCGCGATGGTGGCTTCTTTCAAAAGCACCAGCGGATGGAAGGACAGGAAATATTACGCACTCATGAGCGAAATCCAGGCAGGCACGATCGTGAAATACTTGAACCCCTCCAATGGGAAATTCGTATACGCGAAAGTTTTGGGAGAGCTGCCATCCATTCGAGAGAATGATGGCATCACGGCCAGGCTAAGCAACGCCGCTATGTCGGAACTGGGACTTGACGAAGGCAAATACGAATTAAAGCTGCAGTGGACGAAGCAATGATCAGGGCTTTGGTAAATGGACAGGCAGGAACAGCACTCGCCTAAGTTGCCGGTTGTCCATTGCCAATTTATCAATGGTTGATTACAATTCAATTTTATATGCGCAACGTCAAACGCTTGCTGGCCGGCCTGTCCATCCTCATCCTGTTGATGATCGCTGGGGTATGGTTTTATCTTCGGACGCTTCAGACGGACTATAACCGGGAATTTCAACTGCCGGGGCTCAAGTCGTCTGTCGATGTATTGTATGACAGTCATGCCGTCCCGCATATTTACGCGTCGAATGAGGAGGACCTATTCCTTGCATTCGGTTATGTGCATGCACAGGACAGACTTTTCCAGATGGAGATCATTCGGCGGCTGGCAGATGGCAGGTTGGCGGAGGTTTTCGGTGAAAAGGCGATCGCCAGCGACCGATTCTTCCGGACAATGAGTTTTCGTGAACATGCCAAAGCCAGTGTGGCCCTGATGATGCGCGAACCGGAAAAACCCTACATGAAGGCGGCGATGGCTTATCTCAAGGGGATCAATCTATTCATTGAAAGGGGTAAAACACCTGTCGAGTTCACCATTGCCGGCATTCCCAAGACGCCCTTCACCGCGGAGGATATGGAGATCATCGTCAGCTACATGGGATATACCTTCACCGGCGCATTCCGTACGGAAGCCGTGGCCACGAAGATCGCTGCCAATTTCGGTGCCGATCACCTGAATGATATCCTGAGCAACTGGCCCGATAGCGCCTACCGTATACCCGTACAGGCATCTGAGGGATTGTTCGCAACAGGCGCATCAGCCACACTAACGGCAATGGCTAACCGAATAACCGACATCGAGTCGGCCCTTCCCTATCCGGCTTACAAGGGCTCCAACGGCTGGCTGATATCCGGAAAGAAGACCCGGTCCGGCAAACCGATCCTTTCGAATGACACGCATATAGCGTTCTCTCAGCCTTCCGTCTGGT
>JBIKIB010000002.1:0-33564 GCA_044361845.1 Chitinophagaceae bacterium
ACACGGGATTCCAGAGCGCGGAAAGGTCATCCTGTTCACCGGAAGGATGAACCGGGAGAAGAATCCTGAGTACGTAGTGGATGTATTGCACAGGCTTCTTGCGATAAGGGATGATGTGTATGCTATTTTTGTGGGGAAAGGAGATAAGGAGGCAGCAGTGATCGAAAAAGCACGTAACTATGGCATTGAAGGGCGTATACGCATGATCGGGTGGAGCGACAATATTCCCGGTTTCATGAAGAACTCGGATGTCTTTGTATTCCCGCGCCTGCTAGAACCCCGCGAAGGGCTAGGTATCGTTGTGCTCGAGTCGCAATGTGCGGGCCTTCCAATGTTCATCACAGGTGGGATAGAAAAAGACCCGGTCGTTGTGGAAGAGCTTGCTCACTGGAACGAGTTAGGAGAGCCGGATGCCTGGGCAAAAGGAATTGACCGCTTGCTTCACGACTCGAATCAGCCGGACAAAGCTGTTTGCCTTGAAAGAATGAAGGATTCGGCTTTTGAACTGAGTCATGCCACGAAAAATCTGCTGGCATTTTATGAGGCCTGATGGTCATTGAATGGACATGAGAACCCGGGCAAGATGATCAATCAGCATTGCAATTTCCAACATCACAGACACACATTATGCGTTTCATAATACCCAGCTATTCACTGCCAGACAACTTCACGGAGAACGTGGCATTCACACTCCGGCAGATGGGTCATACCGTGCTTTCTGCGCCTGTGCCTACCAGGATCATGAACCAGAAGATGATGCACGTCATGCAGCTTGGCTATGAGAAATTCCTGCCTAGCTGGCTACCTCCTCAGGAGAAATGGCTGCTTCGTACATATAAGGATTTCAAACCGGATATGATGATCGCACTCACCCACAGTGTTTCAGAGGGGACGCTGCTGAATTTGCAAAAGGCAGGCGTCAGGAATGTGGCCTGGTGGGGCGATTCTCCGGCCCAGATGCGAAAACAGGGATTGTTGTGCAATGGATGGGACTTGATCTTTCTGAAAGATAAATTTGCCGTCTCCAAACTCAGGACACTTGACCTCAATGCATATTTTTTACCGGAAGCTATGAATCCGGAATGGCACAGGATCAATCACGGGCCTGTTGGAAATGATGTTGTGCTTGCCGGCAACGCCTATGATTACAGGCATTACCTCGTCAGACGTCTGTTAGCCGAGGGGTGCCCCGATGTCAAGCTGTATGGCTTCAGACCTTCGCGATGGTCGGCTCCGGAAGTGGTGAATACCTTTCAGGGAAAGTATATCGTTCGGGAGGAAAAGTCAAGGATATTCGGTGAGGGACTCATCTGTATCAACTCCACTTCCATGCTTGAAAGCAATACCATCAATTGCAGGGCATTTGAAATCGCAGGTGCAGGCGGGCTTCAGGTGATGGAATACAGGCCAGCCATCGAGGATTGTTTTGAAATAGGTAAGGAAATCCTCACTTATTCTTCCATAGCCGAACTGATGGATCAGATATCCTTTCACCGAAGGAATCCTGATGCTTCCCTTTCGATACGGAAGGCAGGTCATGCACGGGCGCATGCTGAGCATACATATCGTCACCGTTTGGAAACGATCATCAAAATGGCAAACCTTTGAGAAGTACTTCTTATATCTTCAGTATCCTGCATGTCCTGATACTGATCTTCTCGTTTTTCATCAAGGATCCTGCTCCACTCATCTATGCGAGCTTGATCATATGCATTTTAATGGTGCTTGACAAGCTGGGGAAAGGCATCGTGCTGCTAGAGGTCATTGCATTGTTCAATAGTTTCATTTACCTGTTCATGCCGCTCATGGGGTATATGTTCTATACCAAGAACAACGCCAAGGCACTCATGTATGTACGTTTCATGCCCATCCCACAGGCTCAGTATTTTGAACTGGCACTTCCTGCCATCACTGGATTCATCATCCTGATGTGCTGGCCACTCAGCCAGAAAAATGGTGATGATGGGGCTGCCATCAATCTAAAGATCGAAGATGCCAGGGAGTTATTGCGCGGCAACGAAAGAACCGGTCTTACGCTGATGATCATTGGCATATTATCTTCCTTGCTCCTACCCATCCTTCCGCAGTCTTTTCAGTATGTTTTCACGTTGTTTTTCCTTTCAGCATTCACCGGACTGCTGTATGTGTATTTCTCGGGAACCACACCATTGAAAAGGGTATACATGGTCTTGTTCGTGATATTCATTTTGATAGGGGCCCTGCAAAGCGGGATGTTCACGATCGTGGCGTATATGGGCATGACCGTTTTTTCCTTCTTTTTCCTTAACAGAAAAACAGCATTCTGGAAGAAGCTCTTGATGTTCATGATGGGCGTTTTTGTACTTATCATCATACAATCCGTCAAACCAGAGTACAGGCGACAGGTACTGGGTAAGGGAAAAGATAATCAGGCAATGGAGTTGGCGAACCTGGTATCTAAAAAAATCGAGGGGGTAGGTAATCTCATAAGTCCAGAGTTCATGTGGCCCATATACTATCGCGCCAATCAGGGTTTCTATGTGGCAATGGTGCAGAACTATATCCCTCGGGTGAAATCACATGACAATGGGGAAAAACTGCTTGTCGTATTCGCATCTGCATTTGTCCCGCGATTTCTCTGGCCCGACAAGCCAATGGCCGGTGGCTTTCACAATATGAAGTACTATACGGGCTTTATCCTTCGGGGATATACTATGAATGTTGGTCCGCTGGGGGAAGGGTATGGAAGCTTTGGCGTGTCTGGAGGTATCTTGTTTGTCATGTTCCTTGGTTTCTTGATAAGGCTAGTTTACAGGCAGGTTTTCGTGATCAGTAAAAAGCTACCGCTCATCATTTTCTGGTTGCCCGTGCTTTTTTATGAAGTCTCTTACTCCGGGGAGAATGACAGCCTGCAGATCATCAATTCCCTGGTGAAATCGATATTATTCATCTATTTGATCTACAAGGCAGTCCCGTCGGTCTTAAAGCCAACGCCCAAAAATCCTTATCTATCCTCCTGATATGTGTGGCATAGCCGGAATTCTTTCAAAAAGCGGAGCTTCTGTTCATCCGGAAGCGGTTCGGCAGATGTGTGATGCCATGCTCCACAGGGGCCCGGATGCCGAAGGGTTATATGCTGATGCACGCATAGTCCTCGGCCATAGAAGGCTTTCCATCATCGACCTCTCCAGTTCAGCCGATCAGCCTTTTCATGATGCGTCAGGCAGATACGTCATCGTGTTCAACGGCGAGATGTATAATTTTGCGGAAGTCCGTAGAAATCTCCCGGATTACCCATTCAAGACGCAGGGGGATACCGAAGTGTTGCTGGCAGCATTTGCGACATGGGGCCCCGAGTGCATTTCTCTTTTCCATGGAATGTTTGCATTCGTCATCTGGGACCGACACACAGAAACACTTTTTCTTTTCCGCGACAGGCTGGGTGTCAAACCCCTGTACTTTCATCAGGACGGCGAGCGTTTGATCTTCGCTTCAGAGTTGCGTGCCATTATGGCTTCCGGCCTTGTCAATCGTCGCCTGAACAGGGATGCGCTGCCTGATTATTTCTCTTATCAGTCTTTCGGATATCCGGTATCAGCCGTCGATGGAGTGATGCAACTTGAAGCAGGATCGTATCTGATCGTGCAGCATGGGAAGTCGCAAAAGCATGTCTACTGGTCACCCGGAACGATAAAAGTGGATTCGGACCTGGACGATGTGGATGCTGTCAAGAGAAAAATCCGCGATCTGCTCAGCAATGCCGTTGCCAAGAGGCTGGTGAGTGATGTTCCTGTCGGTGCGTTCCTTTCTGGCGGGATCGATTCGAGTGCCGTAGTGGGCCTGATGTCTGAAGTGTCTTCGGCGAGACCTTCGACCTTCAACATCTCATTCGAGGAAAAGGAATATGATGAGTCGACTTATGCAGAGATCATAGCCCGTAAGTTCAATGCCAAACATACAAAACTCCTACTGCGACCAGAGGATTTCCTTGCCGGGCTCGGCCACGCCCTCGATGCCATGGATACCCCCAGTGCCGATGGTGTGAATACCTACATGGTGTCAAAAGCGATCCGGGAAGCCGGCATCACCGTGGCTTTGTCCGGTGTCGGAGGTGATGAACTTTTTGCCGGATATCCATATTTCCTCTCTCACCTGAGGATGCAGAAGTGGAGCCATATTTTCGGTTATACATCACCGTTACGTAATGCTGCGGCGTGGATCCTTGGCAAGCGTAATTCAGGAAGGGCTCATCGTCTGGCATCGATACTCCGCTCCGAACGCCTTGATATAGCACATGAATATCCTGAATTCAGACGCATCCTTTCGAAGGAACAGATCGGACGACTGACCACTTTCGGAAGCCATTTTTCCACAAACCTCGAGATGGATCTTCAAAGGTGCAGGCCTGTTTTCGAGGACCTACCACTATTGAGTCAGGTATCCCTCGCGGAGTACATCGGATATACCCAACAGACCCTGCTGAAGGATACGGACCAGATGAGCATGGCGGTATCCCTTGAAGTCAGGGAGCCTTTCTTTGACCACGAACTCGTGGACTTTGTCCTGCAGGTACCTGATAAGTTCAAGTACCCCCGTTATCCCAAATCGCTATTGGTGGAGTCCCTGCATCCTATGTTGCCTGATGAGATCGTGCACAGGAAGAAACAGGGGTTCCTGCTGCCCTGGAATGTTTGGATGAAAAATGAACTCAGGGGTTTTTGCGAAAAAAGCATAGGAGAACTCTGTCGAACGGATTTTATTCATGCCTCGGCTTTGAATGCATATTGGAAAAGATTTCTTGATGGTGATCCATCCACACGATGGACTGAACTTTGGGTTTTCGTAGTATTGGGTTACTGGATCGAAAAGAACGGAATTGAATAATCAACCTGTGATACTTCCGCAAAATGATATCAGCGTTTTATCTGCTGATTTGGTGCCCGGCACCAGCAAAAAGCCACAGGTGATGGTACTTGTTGACTGGTATACACCAGGCTTCAAGGCAGGAGGACCCATACGCTCCGTGGTCAATTATGCCGCACAGCTGGAGTATGTGCAGGATATTTTCATTTTGACTGCGGATCGTGACCTTCATGACGATGCTCCATATGAAGGAATCGTGGCGGACAGGTGGCTTGTCAACAGCAACCACCGGGTTTTTTACGCATCACCCGCAACATTGAACTGGCATCAGATCAAAAGGAGAATCGATGAGGTGAAACCGGATTACATCTATCTGAATGGCATGTACTCCCGATATCTGACTGTTTTTCCACTGATGATGAACAGGCTCGGAATGCTGAATGCCAAGATCATTCTGGCACCCAGAGGCATGCTGTTGAAGTCAGCGCTGGAAAACAAACCGGTCAAGAAGAAAATCTGGCTGACTTTTGCAAAAATCATAGGATTGTCAAATGGCATCATGTTCCATGCCACTGATGAGACTGAGATCTCCGATATCAGAAAAATTTTCGGGGAGAGCAAACCAGTCTTCATCGCAGGTAATCTACCCGGCAAACAAAAACCCTTCGAGCCTGCCAGCTCAAAAGAAAAGGGCTCGTTGAAGATGGTCTTCGTAGGCCGAATCCATCCCATCAAGAATCTGGATTTTCTGCTGTCAGCACTGCAGAAAGTAGTCGGAAACGTAGAGCTTAACATCATTGCCATCCTGGAGAACAAGCCCTATTGGGAGCGTTGCAAGGTTTCTATCGGCAAGTTGCCTTCAAATATCAAAGTCAGTGTACTGAAAAATGTTCCCCACCAAAATATAGAGGATATCATCCGTTCGAATCATGTGTTCGTGCTACCCACGAGGGGAGAGAATTTCGGTCATTCGATTTTCGAGTCGCTGGCTTCGGGAAGGCCGGTGATCATAAGTGACCAGACACCATGGAAAAGCCTGGAAGACCAAAAAGCCGGTCTGGATCTTCCCATCGAGAGTGACCTGGTTTTTGCTTCCGGCATACAGTCCTTCATCGATATGGACCATCAGGTTTATACCGGATGGTGCCAAGGTGCATGGAAATTCGCCAATGCATACCTCGCAAACTCGGAACTGAAGCAAACTTATATCAATCAGTTCAGCCTGGAGCGTCGCAAACTCATGATTTTTGTTGACTGGTTCGAGCCAGGATACAAAGCAGGCGGTCCCATACAATCCTGTAAGAATATGTCCCTTGCCCTGTACAAGGATATGGATATATACCTGGTGTGTTCAGACCGCGACCTCAATGATCGCGAACCATATGTAGGTGTCCGGCTCAATACCTGGACGATATATGAGCAGAAGATCCAGGTTTTTTATTGCAGAAAAGGTGATATGGGCATCCAGCGGATCCTGGCATTGCTGAAGTCCATCAGTCCTGACTACCTGTATGTCAATGGTGTATTCTCTCTGGCATACTCCATCTTGCCCGTACTTGCCGGCAAGCTTCGCAATGTTTCCACGATCGTGGCACCAAGGGGCATGCTCCAACACGGATCGCTTAGATTCAAACAGACAAAGAAGAGGATTTTCCTTTCACTTGTCAAAAGATTGGGACTGTATCAGGGTACGATCTTCCACGCAACGGATGTCCAAGAACAGAAAGATATCAATGACCATTTCCCTGTCAACAATGGGATAAATGTAATGGAGAATTTTTTCCAGGCAAACACATTGCCGGTCTTTTATACACCCAAGCAAAGTGGTTTTTTGAAGCTTGTTTTTCTTTCGAGGATATCACCGAAAAAAAATATCGATTTCATCATCCGCACTCTGGCGACTTTGCCGGATCACTGCAGGGCATCACTGACCATTGCCGGAGAGATAGAGGATCAGGGTTATTGGGAGAAATGCCAGCAACTCGTCAGAAATCTGCCTAAGCATGTGCGTGTGGATTACCGGGGCGCGATACCGAATCGCCTACTGCCAGAATTCTACAAGGAGTTCCACCTCTTTGTTCTACCCACACACGGAGAGAATTTCGGGCATGCCATCCTGGAAGCAATGCTTTGCAGCAAGCCGGTGATCATAAGTGACAGGACACCATGGCAAGATCTCGACCAGGGCAGATCAGGGTATGCCATTCCGCTCGATGATATGCCCCGTTACAGGGAAGTGATCGAACGTTTCGTCATGATGGTGCAGGAAGAATACAATACCTGGGTGGATGGCGCCTATCAGTTTGCCGTGGAAAAACAACAGTACAATCACGATCTCAAGAAGAAATACCTTTCATTGTTCGCATAGTTTTATATAATTCTTTCCATGTATATACTCGGACTAAATGCATTCCACGCGGACTCTTCAGCCGCGATCTTCAAAGATGGCATCATGATCGCAGCCACGGAAGAGGAACGCTTCACACGTGTGAAGCATTGGGCAGGCTTCCCTACACAAGCCATTTCATTCTGCCTCCGTGAGGCCGGTATCACCCTGGATCAGGTCGATCATATCACCATCGGCCGTGACCCAAAGGCGAAATTCCTCAATAAGCTTAACTATCTGAGGAAGAATCCATCTTTGGTGTTCGGTGCTTTCAAAAGGCTCAAGAACAGTCAGGAAGTCACGAGTCTTGAAAGGCTTTTTCTTCAGGTCGACCCCAAGTCGGATGTCGCTTCAGTGCGGTCCAGACTCAGGAATATTGAACACCACAGGAGTCATCTCGGATCGGCATTCTTTGCATCACCCTATCAGGAAGCCGCTTTGATTTCCATTGACGGTTCGGGTGATTTCACCACAACGATGATCGCTGTGGGTAGGGACACAAAAATCGAGGTATTGGATAGTGTCGATGTGCCTGTCTCCATTGGTCTTTTTTATACGGCATTCACACAGTACCTGGGATTCCCTCACTATGGTGACGAATACAAGGTCATGGGCCTGGCGCCATATGGAGAGCCTAAGTATGTTGACAAGATCATGGAGATCATCCGCTTCAAATCCAACGGACTTTATGACTGGGACAATCGTTATTTCGTACCTCCCGCCAAAGCGGGATTCGAATATGAGAACAACATTCCCTCTGTTGGGAATCTCTACTCAGAATTCTTTGTCGGCAAATTCGGAAAAGCCAGGCAAAAAACGGAGCAGCTCACCCAATACCACAAAGATCTTGCAAGCTCCGTGCAAAGGGCGACGGAACAGATCATCATCCATCTCCTGAAGGAACTCCGGAAACGGACAGGTATGAAGAATGTCTGCATTGCCGGTGGTGTCGCACAAAACTCAGTAGCCAATGGGAAGATGGCTGAACAGTCAGGATTCGAGGGTGTTTACATCCCATCGGCAGGGCACGATGCCGGGATATCCATGGGTTCTGCCTTATACTACTACCATCATGATCTCGGGCAGCCCCGCAATCCCGCGATCTATTCCGCATATACCGGTGTGAGGTATTCCAACGAACAGATCGAAGAAATATTGAAGGCAAGGGGTGTTGCCTATAGGCGCCTTTCCGATCACGAATTATATGATGTTGTGACCGACAAACTGATAGAACCCGGTGTGGTGGGCTGGTTCAATGGGAGGGCGGAGTTCGGGCCGCGTGCACTTGGTGGGCGTTCGATCATCGCAGACCCGCGGAACCCCAAGGCAAAAGATCTCCTTAATCAGAAGATCAAGCGCAGGGAAAGTTTCAGACCTTTCGCCCCTTCCATACTCAAGGAATACACAGGAGAATATTTCACCAGAAATGATGAAGTACCGTTCATGGAAAAGGTCTTTCCGATCAGAAAGGAAAAACACAGCGTGATCCCTGCCGTCACACATGTCGATGGCACGGGCAGGCTTCAGACGGTCGACAAGGAGATCTCGCCGATGTACTATGCCCTGATCGACAGATTCCGGGAAAAGACCGGAGTGCCGATCCTGCTGAATACTTCCTTCAACGAGAATGAGCCGATCGTCAACACCCCCCAGGAAGCATTGGATTGTTTTCTCCGCACACAGATGGACATGCTTGTACTCGAAAACTGCGTCATCGAAAGAAGCGATATCAAATGAAGGTCACCTACTTCCATCGTAAGGTCATAGAAAACCTTCACTTCAGTGTGGAGATCATCTTCAATGATCTTCGCCGGCATCTTACGAAAGATGTCAGCACCGAGATCGTCACATCGAAGTATTTCAGTAAAGGGCTGCTGCCGAGGATCCTCAACGGGATACAGGCTTTTTCAAAGCGCGGGGCGATCAATCATGTGACAGGGGATATCAACTATATCGGGTTATTCCTGCCTCGGCGGAACACGATTCAGACGATCCTCGACTGTGTGGCCATGCACAATTTGACAGGTATCCGCAGATACATCTATCAGCTGTTCTGGATCCGGATACCTGCCAGCAGAGCGAGGTTTGTGACGACCATTTCCGAGGCATCAAAAGCAGAGATCATCGGGTTCTCCGGGTGCTCTCCCGAAAAAGTGAAGGTGATACCTATCGCGTTGTCGCCGATTTTCAAGAGGACCGAAAGAACATACAATTGGGACAAGCCACGGATTTTGATCGTGGGTGGCGCACCGAACAAGAATATCCCCAATATCCTGAAAGCACTCAGCGGTCTGAACTGTCAGGTCAATATCGTCGGGAAATTCAATCCTGAATACAAGCAGTTTCTGGAGGATCATAAAATGGATCATACATACCGGTGGGGTCTGAACATCGCTCAGATGTACGATACATACCGGGAGACCGACATCCTGGTGTTCGCATCCACCTACGAGGGATTCGGTATGCCGATCATTGAAGCTCAAGCCACAGGCGTGCCGGTGGTGACAAGCAATATCTCATCCATGCCCGAAGTGGGAGGAGAAAATTCCGCTATTTTTGCGGATCCTTATAATGTCAATTCGATACGCCAAGCGGTTTTGAGCATCATGCAGGATAGTGGCCTCCGGGAGGGCCTCATTCAAAATGGATATGAGAACATACAGCGATTCGAACCCGGTCTGCTGGCAAACATGTATCTCGACCTATACAAAAAAATATGAAAGCAGTCATCATCGGAGGAGCCGGCTTCATCGGTATCAATGCGGTCTACTCATTTCTTGGAAAAGGATATGAGGTGGTTGTTGTCGACAACCTGTCAAGAAAAGGCAGCGCGTACAACCTGGAACAGTTGCATCAGAAGCATGATGTGCCGTTCCATAACATCGACATCAGGAATGCGGATGCCATCGCCGCTTTTTTTGAACAGGAAAAAGATCTGGATGCAGTACTATTACTGGCCGGACAGGTTGCCGTCACCACTTCTGTCACCAACCCCAGAGAGGATTTCGACATCAACGCCATGGGCACTTTCAACGTGCTGGAAGGCCTTCGGCTTTCAGGGCAAAAACCTTTGCTGCTATACTCTTCCACCAACAAAGTGTATGGAAAGATGGAAGACCTGCAAGTCGAGGAGTCAGACAAACGCTACGAATACCGGGACCTCAAAACCGGCATCACAGAAGAACGCCAGCTTGATTTCTACTCTCCCTACGGATGCTCCAAAGGAACAGGGGATCAGTATGTACGTGATTACAATCGCATCTATGGCATACCCACCGTCGTTTTTCGCCAGTCATGCATCTATGGCCCCAACCAGTTCGGCATCGAAGATCAGGGATGGGTGGCATGGTTCACCATCGCTACGCTCATGAAACGAGAAATCACCATTTATGGTGATGGTAAGCAGATACGGGATGTGCTGTTCGTCAACGACCTGGTAGAGCTATATGACATGGCCATCCGGCAACGTGCGCTATGTGCCGGAAAGATATACAACGTAGGTGGAGGTCCTGACCATACCCTTTCGCTGAAAGAACTCATCTCCATCCTGGAGGAAAGGTTCAACCGGCCCATCGACAGGAAAACCAGTGAATGGAGACCCGGAGACCAGAAAGTCTACGTCTCCAATATCGACAAGGTGAAAGCGGATCTGGGATGGGAACCCACCACCGGCATCGCCACCGGCATCAATGCCATGGCCGAATGGATCGAAGCGAATCGTGACATTCTGAACCATTACGTATTCGGTAAAAGCCTGACTGCTTCCTGACAAGCTATGAACAGGACCCAATATGAATATCATCCTCAGGTAGGGTACAAGTTCATACCCGGACTCAAGTCTCGCGTACAGCACGAAGGCGGAGGGTATTTTGTAAAAACCAACAATGCCGGGTTTCGCTCAGATCAGGATTTTCACCCAAAGAAGAATATATCTAAACGCATCCTCGTCTTCGGTGATTCATTCACGGCAGGCGATGGGGTTTCAAACAAATACCGGTACACCGACCTCTTGCAGCAGTCGATGGAAGGAGCGGAATTGTATAATTTCGGATTGCCCGGCTCAGGAACCGACCAGCAATTGTTGCTTTACCGCGAATATGCACATCAGTTCGAACATGACCTGCTGGTCATCTCGGTCATGGTGGAGAATATCCGAAGGGTGAATGCACACTACCGGTATTACCTCGATGCGGAAGGTGACGTCAAGGTTTGGCAAAAACCATACTTCAGGATCTCAAATGGATTGCTCCAGTTGTGCAATACACCCGTACACCCCTCTCCGATAAACCTTAGTGATCTGGACGAATCAGAGAAGGAAAAAGTCGATACGGGTGGTAGGTTCGAACCTGTCAGAAAGCTTGCCAAAAAACTTGGACTGAAAGATATTCTTCAGAAGATCGTACGCTTTCAACCCGTCCCCGAATACGATAGTGCGAAAAACCCCGGTTGGTTACTCATGAAGAAGATCCTGCAGTCATGGATCGAGGAATCGCAAGTGCCTGTCTTGCTCATTCCCATACCAATGTTCCACCATGTCGAAGGTACTGCCAGTGCGAAATCCTATCAGGCACGATTCTCGGAACTCTCAAAATTGTGTACGATCCACGATCCACTGCCTGACCTCCTGAAATACGATCCGCTCACCCGAAGATCATTCCGTTTCGGGAAAGACGTGCACCCCACCATAAAGGGGCATGAGGCCTTGGCTGCAAGCATCCTGCCTGTCATTCAGAAAATGCTGTGACAAGAAGCAGCGGCATATCCATCTTTCATTCTTTACATTCCTCCATCAAAATCATCGATACGATCATACATGTCAGATAAATACATCCTTGGCATCTCGGCTTTCTATCATGATGCTGCAGCCGTTATCCTCCGCAATGGAGAGATCGTTGCGGCCGCACAGGAAGAGCGCTTCACCCGTAAGAAACATGATCCGAGATTCCCGGTCAATGCCATCAATTACTGCATGGAAGAGGCTTACATCGAACCTGACGAAATCGATGCAGTGGCGTTTTATGATAATCCCATGCTCACCTGGGACAGGATCGTCAGGAGTTGCGCACTCTCCGGAGAAGGCAGTCTTCCGACTTTCACATCTGCATTCCACTCCGTGCTGGGAATAAAAGCATGGGTGAAGGATCATGTGGTAAAGGCCATCGGTCATTCGGGAAAGCTCGGAAAAATCGTTTTCGCGGGACATCATATGTCTCATTCGGCATCCTGCTATTATCCTTCTCCCTATGAAGATGCCGCCATCCTGACCCTTGATGGTGTCGGAGAGTGGTCCACTACGACCATCGCACATGGCAATGGCTCCGATATCAAAGTACTGAAAGAGATCAATTATCCCCACTCCCTCGGGCTACTCTACAGTGCATTCACCTATTACTGCGGATTCAAGATCAATTCCGGCGAATACAAACTCATGGGTCTTGCTCCTTACGGAAGACCTGTCCATGTCGATAAGATCTATGAAAGCCTTATCGATGTCAAGGCGGATGGTTCATACAGGATGAACCAGGATCATTTCGGATTTCTTGAAGGAAGCCATTCGATCAATCAGAAATTCTGCGATCTGTTCGGCGGCGATGCAAGAAAACCCGAGTCGCGCATCACACGGCGTGAAATGGACCTTGCCGCATCGATCCAAGTCGTGACGGAAGAAATTATGATGAAGATCGCCAGGACGGCAAAGGAACTCACCGGATCAAAACATCTGTGCATGGCAGGTGGCGTTGCGCTGAACTGCGTCGCCAATGGGAAACTGCTCCGGGAAAAGATCTTCGACTCCATCTGGATACAGCCTGCTGCCGGTGATGCCGGCGGAGCATTGGGTGCAGCATATGTGGCATACCATCAGCTCATGAAAGAACCACGTGCTGCACTTTCGGGTAGCCGTGACCGTCAGAAGGGATCCTACCTCGGTCCGGGATTCTCCGATACCGAGATCAATGCATTCCTGCAGCGAAACAACTACCCGGCACACCATTTCGCAGATCTGTCAAAGCGTGCGGAAAAAATTGCGTCCCTCTTGGCGGAAGGCAAGATCGCCGGGTTTCTTTCTGGCAGGATGGAGTTCGGACCGCGCTCCCTGGGTGCCCGGTCCATCATAGGGGATGCACGCAATAAAGAAATGCAATCAAAAATGAACCTGAAGATCAAATTCAGGGAATCGTTCAGGCCGTTTGCACCCGCTGTGCTAGCCGGCGATGAAGGCCTTTATTTCGAACTCGACCAGGATAGTCCGTATATGCTCCTGGTGGCACCGGTGAAAGAGGAAATGCTCCTCAGCACTGATGGAACGGAACAGATGCCGGATGACATGATATCCATCATCAACCGGGAAAGATCTCTTATACCCGCTGTCACACACGTGGATAATTCCGCCAGGATACAGACTGTGCACAAGGATACGAACCCGGGCTTTTATGATGTCATCGAAGCGTTCAAAAAGCAGACGGGAAGTTCAGTACTCGTGAACACATCCTTCAATGTCAGGGGGGAACCCATCGTTTGTTCACCGGCTGATGCATACAAATGCTTCATGCGCACCAATATGGACGTGCTCGTGCTGGAAGGATACATACTCATCAAAGAAGAACAGCCAAACTATACCGAACATGAAAACTGGCAGGAAGAGTTCCAGCTCGACTGATGATCAAATGACTGACGATCGCATCAGAGAGCTGTTCACAAAGTACATACTATCAGAGTCGGAGAGGCTGAAAAGCCTGCCTGACCCCTATGGCATAAGATGCAGTGGGGATGTTGAATCTTATTTTGAGGAGCCCCGACACCCGCATCTCGTCAGCCATCAGCTGATGGATCTGGATAGCGAAGAGGAAATGGTCTCACGTTTATCGGACATGTGGCGGGATTCCCCGAATCTGCTTGCAATGATCCCGGAGATGGCAAAGCTGGCCCTGGAACTAAGATCAGGTTCGGAGGATCAATCCGCGGACCTTGACTCATTCATTTACGTGATGTACTGATCCGCATACCTTCCAGGCTTCATATACGGTACCACACATGCAAAGACCGCTGATTGTTCCATGCACATCTCCATAATCACCGCCACGTACAATTCTGCAGCGACAATCCGGGACACGGTATCGTCGGTGAAGGCTCAATCCTTTGAATCGGTTGAACACGTCATCATCGACGGAGGTTCGACTGATGGTACACTGGATATCCTCAAGGAATTTCAACATATCGACCGGATTACGAGTGAACCCGATCGCGGCATGTATGATGCCATGAACAAGGGGATCGGCATGGCCAATGGGGATGTGATCGGAATATTGAACTCAGATGATCATTATGCCGGACCGAAAGTGCTGGAAAAAGTGGCGGAGGCTTTTGCCTCCACTGAAATAGATGCCCTGTATGGTGATCTGGACTATGTGGATGCAAAAGATCCCAACCGGATCGTTCGCTCCTGGAGATCCGGTCGGTATGTGCCGGACGCCTTCAAATGGGGGTGGATGCCACCTCACCCGACATTTTTTGTGAGAAAAGAGATCTACGAACAATATGGTCGGTTCAATCTGAACATGGGCACGGCAGCGGATTATGAACTCATGCTACGCTTCATACACCGGCAGGGAATCCGGCTTGCTTATTTGCCGGAGGTCTTGGTAAAAATGCGTTCCGGCGGCGCCAGCAACGCATCCCTCCCGGCGAGGCTCAAAGCAAACCAAAACGACCAAAAGGCTTGGAAAGAGAATGATCTAGAGCCTTATTGGTTCACCCTGTACCTCAAACCCCTTCGAAAGATCGGTCAGTTCCTTGTCAGGTGAGTGATGGAATATCGATCTTGACACAGAAACAATCATAAACTTGTCAAAGTGATGTAAGATCAACAGTTATTGGATAATATGCATGTCTTTTGTGCGTTTTCAAATGCCATGTAAGTGGATATCAATTCAGAACGTCATTCATCAAAATCATAAGAAAACATGAGCAAGGTTGCATTGATCACCGGTATCACCGGACAGGATGGTTCTTATCTGGCAGAATTGCTGCTGGAAAAAGGGTATATTGTTCATGGTATAAAGCGCAGGAGTTCACTCTTCAATACCGACAGGATCGACCATCTTTATCAGGATCCTCATGAGAAGTCAATAGGGATGCATCTGCATTATGGCGACCTGACGGACAGCACCAACCTCATCCGCATCATTCAGGAGACCCAGCCGGATGAGATCTACAACCTTGCGGCCATGAGCCATGTGCATGTGAGTTTCGAGACCCCGGAATATACTGCCAACGCCGATGGGATCGGAACCCTCCGCATCCTGGAAGCAGTACGGTTGCTTGGAATGATCAAAAAAACGCGCATCTATCAGGCTTCCACCTCTGAATTATATGGTCTGGTACAGGAAGTTCCACAGTCTGAGACAACTCCATTCTATCCCCGTTCTCCCTATGCTGTGGCCAAACTCTATGGCTATTGGATCACGGTCAACTACCGGGAGGCATACGGGATGTATGCCGTTAACGGGATACTTTTCAACCACGAATCACCTGTGCGGGGTGAGACTTTCGTGACCAGGAAGATCACGCGAGGTGTCGCGAAGATCGGTTTGGGCATGCAGGACAAGATCTATCTTGGCAACCTCAATGCCCGCCGTGACTGGGGCCATGCAAAAGATTATGTGGAAGGTATGTGGCGTATCCTCCAGCAGGATGTGCCGGAGGATTATGTGCTGGCCACAGGCGTTACCACCCCCGTCAGGGAGTTTGTTCGTATGGCATTCCGTGAGATCGGTGTTGAACTCGAGTTCCGTGGTGTCGAGGATAAAGAGGTCGGCGTTGTGGTTTCCAGCACCCATCCCGATTACCCCGTGGCAACAGGCCGGGAAGTGGTTGCCGTGGATCCCAGATATTACCGGCCAACCGAGGTAGACCTACTCATAGGGGATCCATCAAAGGCAAAAACGAAACTCGGATGGGTACCGACCTATGATCTTCCTATGCTCGTAGCCGATATGGTTCAGTCCGACCTTGGGATCTTCAGCCGGGAGAAACTTCTGCTGAACTCAGGGTTTACCGTGAAAAATCAGTACGAGTGATTTATTTTTTTACAAATCCAAGTTGATAAGGAAGCCTCCCCATCATGCAAAAAGACAGTAAGATATACATCGCCGGGCATCGTGGTATGGTCGGTTCAGCGATTCTAAGGCGCCTCCAGTCTGAAGGCTTCTCGAATTTCATATTGCGTCGTTCCGTTGAGATGGACCTCCGTGACCAATCAGCTGTGAATATTTTTTTTGAAACAGAGAAACCTGAGTATGTTTTTCTCGCAGCCGCGAAAGTGGGTGGTATCCTGGCCAATAATACTTACAGGGGTTCATTTCTATATGATAATCTGATGATCCAGAACAATGTGATCCATGCATCATATTTGAATGGCGTCAAAAAACTCATGTTTCTCGGATCCTCCTGCATCTATCCAAAGATGGCGCCTCAGCCAATGAAAGAGGAGTACCTTCTTGGGGGGCCACTGGAACCGACCAATGAACCCTATGCCATCGCCAAGATCGCAGGGATCAAGCTCTGCGATGCATACCGATCGCAATATGGCTGCAATTATGTCTCCGTCATGCCTACCAATCTGTATGGCCCTAACGATAACTACGATCTCCAGAACTCCCATGTGCTGCCTGCCTTGATACGGAAGTTCCATGAGGCTAAGTTGAACGGAGATGCATCGGTGGTCATCTGGGGTACCGGAAAGCCCAGAAGGGAATTCCTTCACGTTGATGACCTCGCAGATGCATGCTGCCATTTAATGGAATCCTACGATGAGGAGGGGTTGGTCAATATCGGGACCGGTGAGGATATAGAGATCGGTGAACTGGCGAACCTTGTTCGTAAAGTGACCGGCTTCGACGGTGAAATCATCCATGACCTGACAAAACCCGACGGCACACCAAGGAAACTGATGGATGTCTCAAAACTTCATAACTTTGGCTGGAAGCATAGGATCGGGTTGGAGGATGGCATCCGGACCGTGTATGATGAATATCGCGCAGGCTGACTCGTTCAAGAACCTTCTAGTATGCTGAAACCACCAAATCACGATCCTATGGCTAACCTTTGTACCTGATGTTCTCATTTTTTAAAAAAAAGAAACCACTAGAACCTTTCCCGTTCCATCTTTTGGAAACGGATATGCATTCCCATTTGCTGCCCGGCATTGACGACGGATCACCTGATGCTGAGACATCTGTCAGACTCATAAAAGGACTTCAGGACTTGGGGTATAAGAAATTCATCACCACTCCCCATGTGATGGAGGATCTTTTCAGGAATAATAAACGAACCATAAAAGACGCACACATCCGGCTCACTGATAAGCTCAAGGAAATGAAAATGGATCTGAGCATACGTTATGCCGCTGAGTATCTTTTAGATGGTAACGTCGATAGCATGCTGGAGAAAAAAATCCCGATGCTCACCCTAAAGGACAAAATGGTCCTTGTGGAAGTTTCATTCGTAAGTCCCCCGATTTACCTGAAAGAAGTTCTTTTTGAAATGCAGATGAAAGGCTACCAGCCCGTGTTTGCTCACCCCGAACGATATGGCTTCTACCACGCCAAACCCGCTGAGTATGAAGAGATCCGTGATATGGGGTGCCTTTTTCAGTGCAATCTGCTTTCATTCAGCGGATACTACGGAACACCTGTGCGCCAGGCTGCCGAGTATCTCGTTAAAAATGGTCTGGTTGACCTCCTCGGTACAGACCTTCATCACGATAAACATCTGCAAGCCCTTCGTGATCTTCCCTACACCCCCTCGCTCCAAAAGCTCGTTGCTGAACATGGTGTCATGAACAAAAAGTTCTGACGATTTTTCCCACACAACAAACGCAGAAGCTTATTTCAGATCTATATTCGGCCAAAAGGCATCGATTACAGGAAATATTTGCAATGCGTATCATCGGCGATACAGTCCCTGAACAATTCCTGTTCCATCGTGTTTGTATGAACGATGAATGCTTTTACCATAAAAGATCTGGAAAATCTCACAGGGATCAAAGCCCATACCATCCGCATTTGGGAGCAACGTTATTCATTCCTGAAGCCCCGCCGGACGGATACGAATATCAGATATTACAGCAATGAGGAACTCAAAAAAATCCTCAACATTGCTTTGCTCAATAAATACGGATTCAAGATATCCCATATCGACAGGATGACTGAACCGGAGATCAACGAAAAGATCTTTACACTTAATCATGCACTCGCCCAGCAGGAAAGGGTCATCAACGACCTTATTCAGCACATGGTTGACATGAATATTGAATGTTTCGAAAAGACCCTTACTGAATACATCCGACAAAGAGGCATTGAAAAAAGCATCAGTCAGATCATCTTCCCGTTCATGGAACGGATAGGTGTCCTCTGGATCACGGGGCATATCAATCCCGGCCAGGAACATCTGGTTTCGAACATCATACGTCAGAAAATGATCGTAGGGATAGACTCAGCCCATCCAATGCTCCACATCGACAAGACCATACTGTTATTTCTCCCCGAAGGTGAGTTCCACGAACTAGGACTTCTCCTTGTCCATTACATGCTCAAAAGCCGCGGTGCGAAAGTGCTCTACCTGGGTTCCAATGTTCCGTTGGATGATATCCAATATGTCATTCAAGCTAAAAAGCCGGATTTCCTCTACACACACCTTACTTCCGTGTCTCATGGCTTCAACTTCGACCGCTTTATAAACCAGGCGGCTAAAAAGACGGAGGACGTCCCGTTTATTATTTCCGGCAGGCTCGCCATGGCCTATGAGAAAAAAATTCCCGCTCAGATCACCTTCAAACGCTCCCTTCAGGAAGTCAATGAGTTCATCGCCGGACTCAATTGATCATCCGCCCTTTTCCTGCTTCTTCACATACATTCCCCCAGTTATTTCCTCGATTTAGCACGATAAGTGACTGATTATCATTTTATTGCACTTTATATGATGCTTTTCAGAAATATTCTTTCCATTTTTGTTTAATTATTTGACTAAATATTTAAACAAAAATCCCTTTCCGCATTATTTTTTTGTTTAACTTCGATTCATAACAATTAAACAAAAGCACATGTCGACCAAAGAGTTCAACCAGCTTTTGCTTCAGAATACGGAGTTCCTCAAGCCATTCGCTGTGACACTCACAAAAGATCAGGAAACCGCAAAGGACCTGTTACAGGAAACGATGTTCAGGGCCCTCGCCAACCATGAAAAATATAGTGTAGGTACAAATATCAAAGCATGGTTGTACACCATCATGCGCAATATATTCATCAACAACTATCGGCGGAAGGCAAAGCAGAACACGATTTTTGATAATTCTTCGAATGATTTTCTGCTTAATTACAACCAGGCCACCATCGATAATGGTGCGGAGAGTAATCTTCGTATGAAGGACATACAGGCAGCTATTCATGCACTACCGGAGATATTCAAGCAGCCTTTCATGTTATATTTTCAAGGATATAAATACCATGAGATCGCTGATTCGCTGGATGAACCCCTTGGAACCATCAAAAGCCGTATACATTTCGCGCGCAGACTCCTCAAAGAGCAGATCAACAAGTTCTGATATATGCTTATCAGAGTCATGTATCTGATAAATCCATTTTAACTTAATTTAGCTGCTTAAATCATTTCATTGTCCAAAAAAGTCATCATCATCGGGAGCGGTTTTGCAGGGTTATCGGCTGCGTCATTCATGGCGAAGTCTGGCTGGAAGGTTGATGTGATCGAAAAACATGACATTCCCGGGGGAAGGGCCCGCCGGCTTGAAAGGGATGGATTCACTTTTGACATCGGTCCTAGCTGGTATTGGATGCCTGATGTGTTTGAAAGGTATTTCGCTGCTTTCGGAAAGAAGCCTTCTGATTACTACGATCTCATACGTTTAGATCCATCCTACCGCATATTCTGGTCTGATGGTCCAATGGATATTCCCGCCTCCTACAAGGAACTTTCCGCCTTACTTGAAAGTCTTGAGCCCGGCGCTGCCTCGAAGCTCGACAAGTTCATGGAAGAGGCGGAATATAAATATAATGTCGGGATCAATAAACTTGTATTCAAGCCTGGTCAGTCACTTACCGAGCTGATCGATCTGGACCTCATTCGTGGTTTGTTCCGACTGGATGTGTTCAATTCCATAAAGTCGCATGTCGGCAAGTATTTCACGCATCCCAAGATTCGCCAGTTGATGGAGTTTCCGGTTATTTTCCTCGGGGCAAGACCTGCGGATACGCCTGCTTTATACAGTCTGATGAATTATGCTGACATAAAGTTGGGCACCTGGTACCCACAGGGTGGGATGTATTCCATTGTCGAGGGAATGCATGAGCTTGCCACAGAGCTCGGAGTCACTTTTCATTTCAACAAGAACGTTTCTGAGATCGTTGTGGAAGATGGTCTGGCAAAAAAAGTCGTCACCGACAAGGGCGAATCTTTCGAAGCGGATGTAGTGATCGGAGGTGCGGATTATCATTTCATTGAGACCAAACTCTTACCTCAGGCATATCGGAGTTATTCGGAAAGATATTGGGAAAAACGGGTCATGGCTCCCGGTTCCCTGCTCTACTTTGTGGGCCTGAATACGAAGTTGCCAAAGGTGCCACACCACTCACTTTTCTTCGATGTGCCCTTCGACGCTCATGCAAAAGATATTTACATCACCAAACAGTGGCCTGAAAAACCACTGTTCTATTTGAGTGCATCCAGTGTGACCGACCCATCGGCAGCTCCTGAAGGATGTGAGAATCTCGTCTTCCTGATCCCACTGGCAGCAGGTCTTGAAGGTGATTCAGAGGAGATGCGGGAGAAATATTTCGATATGATGGCAGTGCGTCTGATCGAACACACAGGCATGGATATCCGAAAACATGTCCGTTATAAAAAGTCCTATGCTCATAGTGACTTTATCAATGACTACAACGCCTTCAAAGGGAATGCCTACGGTCTCGCAAACACACTCCTTCAGACGGCACACCTAAAGCCTTCATGCCGCAGTGGGAAAATAAAAAATCTGTTCTACACCGGACAATTGACCGTGCCGGGACCAGGCGTTCCCCCAAGCCTGATAAGTGGTGAGGTCGTTGCCGGACAGGTGTTGAAACACTTCGGTGCATGACGGTCTCCGGTACCTCATGGGATTCGTACAGGTATGATTTATCAGTTATATGTATATATTAACTGCTAAATCATTACTTTTAAACCAAGAGAATAATCGTTACCTATGCTTCGGATCTTTCATGAAGTCAGTCAGGCCTGCAGCAAAGTCACAACAGAAAGGTACAGCACGTCTTTCAGCAGCGCCATTCGTTTGTTGAACTCGGAGATACAGACACCCATCTACAACATCTATGGATTTGTACGATTTGCTGATGAGATCGTGGATACATTCCATGAACACGATAAAGATGCCCTTCTCTCGGAGTTCAAAAAAGAGACATATGATTCAATTGAAAGGGGCATCAGCCTCAATCCCATACTGAACAGTTTCCAGCTTACCGTAAACCGGTATAACATAGATCACGAACTGATAGAAGCCTTTTTCCGCAGTATGGAATTCGATCTTGACAAAACGAGTTACGACCGGGTTGGATATGAAGAATATATCTATGGAAGTGCAGAAGTTGTGGGACTCATGTGCCTATATGTATTCTGTGAAGGGGACAGTGAGGAATATGAAAAACTGAAACCATATGCCCGTTCCCTGGGTGCTGCATTTCAAAAGGTCAACTTCCTTCGGGATGTGAAGGCCGATTTCCAGGATCTGAAGCGTGTTTATTTTCCGGGTGTGGACTTTGGGCATTTCACGCCCGACATGAAACATCAGATAGAAGAGGATATCACAAAGGATTTCAAACACGCATATCTAGGGATCATAAAGCTACCGCTCAAGGCCCGATTCGGAGTGTACCTCGCCTATAAATACTACTTGAGTCTTTTCAGTAAGATCAAAAATGTGCAACCCCAGCGCATACTTGAAGAACGCATCAGAATACCCAACTATGCCAAAGTATGGGTCGCCACAAAAGCGGTGATCAGGACACAGTTGAATATGCTTTGATGATCATTTCCCGATGCCAGAAGCGGGAAGAGATATGCATTGAGTCATGTATCGTCATTCAAAGCTGGCTGCAACCCCAGGCATGCTGGAATATCTCCACCTTTCGCGGTTCGAATTGGAATCCTTGATAAGTGGATTGTATGACATCGAGAACCGATCCAATTTCCTCCACGGATTTCAATGTGACCAATTGCAGCCTGAAATCCTTTATATTCGGCAGACCCTTCAGATAGTTGGCATAATGTCTGCGCATTTCATTGATACCTGCAATATTCCCTTTCCATTCCACACTTTTCAGAAGATGTGTCCGTATGACCTCAATACGTTCTTCCAAAGTAGGAGGCGGCAAGTGGTTGCCCGTCTCAAGAAAATGCCGCACCTCCCGGAAGACCCAGGGATACCCGATCGCTGCACGTCCGATCATGATCCCGTCGGTGCCGTACCGATCCCTGTATTCGAGGGCTTTTTCTGGCGAGTCGATGTCTCCATTCCCAAAAACAGGTATGCGTAACCGTGGGTTCTCTTTCACTTTTGCGATCCATGACCAGTCTGCCTGACCTTTATATAGCTGGCAGCGCGTCCTGGCGTGTATGGATATCGCCTGAACGCCACAATCCTGCATCCGTTCTGCGACTTCCACGATGTTGATGCTGTTGTCATCCCATCCAAGTCTTGTTTTCACGGTCACAGGCAATGAGGTCGATTGTACGACGGCCTTCGTGAGCCTCTCCATCAGGTCAACATCCTTGAGTACGCCGGCACCGGCCCCTTTGGTGACGACCTTCTTCACAGGGCATCCGAAGTTGATGTCCAGCAGGTCAGGGTTGACCGTCTGAACGATCTTGGCGCTCAATGCCATAGCATCCTCATCTCCACCGAAGATCTGTATACCCACAGGGCGCTCCTCCTCGTAAATGTCGAGCTTCTGACGACTCTTGATGGCTGACCTGATAAGCCCTTCACTGCTGATGAATTCCGTATACATCATATCCGCTCCGTTGGCTTTACAGACGCTGCGGAATGGCGGGTCGCTCACATCCTCCATGGGCGCAAGCAACAAAGGGAAATCCGGAAGACATATTTGACCGATCTTTTGCATGTTTAAGTGGGGCAAAAATACAAACTTGGACGCGTTGACTACACATCTTATTTTAGTGCCTAAACTGCGACCATGTCATATACCATCGACTCCCGTGAAGGGATCTCATATCCGGCTGCTTTCCTTATCCTGACAGGTCTGCTGCTGGTCAGTTTTGTCGTTGGAAGTTTTGCAGGTGCAGCTGTCTGGGCTGCCATGACCGGCAAGGGCATTCTTACGATGCAAACGGAGATGTTCGACCCGAAATATGTCAATGTCATCCGTGTTGTGCAGCTGGTATCCACCTTTTTCATTTTTTTTGTGCCTGCCATCATCACCGCAAGCATCCTCAACCGAAAGCCCTTCAGATTCCTCGGATATAATGACTGGTTTGATGCAAAGACCGCCGGTATAACGCTTCTGGTCATGCTGGTCTCGCTTCCATTGGTCGGAGCATTGACAGAACTCAACAAGATGATCCCGGTACCGGCTTCCATGGAGACCTTGTTCCGTCAGATGGAAGATGCTTATGAAAAACAGGTCAAGATCATGTCGAAGATGGATGGGATCGGGGATTATTTCCTCTCCATCATTGTCATGGCCCTGGGGCCTGCCATTTTCGAAGAGACGTTCTTCCGCGGTGCGTTGCAGAACATCCTGCATAAGTGGTCCGGACGCAAATGGATGCCCTTGATCATCACCAGTCTGGTGTTCAGTGCCATTCATTTCTCCTACTATGGCTTCATTCCGCGGATGGCGCTCGGCATCATCCTCGGCCTTCTTTATCTGCGCAGTGGCAGCCTCTGGATGCCGATACTGGCACATTTCATCAATAACGCTCTCGTGGTGACGGTGATCTTCTATCTCACATCCCAGGGGCGGCCCATAGAAGACGCCATGGAGGAAACCGATCCTCTATGGGTGGGAGCAATAGCCCTGGTGGCGATCGTCTGTCTGTTCATGTACTACAAGAAGTTCAGTGAGGATGTTAAAAAACGGAAGATGCCTGTTGAAGACAGGGCACTGGAGGAACAATGGCTGGCATGATGGATAACTGGATACTGGTATATACCACCACGGATCATGTCGAGGCCATGATCATTAGCGGTATGCTCGAGCAGAATCAAGTCACTGTTACCATCATCAACCGACAGGACTCATCATATGTGTTTTTGGGAGACATAGAATTGTATGTGCCTGTCCATTTGAAAGAACTTGCAAAAAATCTCATCGAAGGATCGATCCTGAACTGATCCATAATCATAACACGATGGCTTTGAATATACAGGTATTCCAGACAAGGGCGCTCACCGCACTCGTATTCGTGGCGGTCATGCTGACGGGCTTGTTATGGAACGAATGGAGTTTTTTCATCCTGTTCTCGATCGTCCATTTCGGTTGCTGGGTGGAATATTTCAAGATGCTTGGTATGATACACCTTTCATACAAAGGCATATCCGCTTTTCACCGGTATGGTGTCATGATGGCGGGCTGGTGCCTGATGATCCATGCATCCGGGCAGATGCTTGATACGGCAGGACTGCATGTCCCGGACCTACCTATCCTGTGGATCTTCGCCTTCTTATCGGTATTGCTGGTCGTGGAGCAGCTGTTTGTCACAAAGGGTGAACCAAAGAATCTGGTGATATCGTTATTCGGTCTGCTGTACATATCTGTCAGCTGGGCGCTATTGGTACACCTTCGCAGCGGTCAGATCTGGATAACCGAGTCTACAGGAAATCTGGTTGGGCAGTTTTCAAATGCCCTGGGAAGCATCACCGCTTTTCTCATACCGCTTGTCATCATTGCTTCCATCTGGATCAATGACACCATGGCTTATATCGTGGGTTCATTTATCGGAAAGACACCGCTTTCTCCGGTTTCCCCGAAAAAGACATGGGAGGGCACCATCGGAGGCATCATCCTGAGTGTAGCAATGATCACGCTTATCTCCGTGTTTGGCATGAATGGCGAGGTTTGGCCCCTGGCAGGTATCGCTCTGCTTGCATCGGTCGCAGGTACCTTCGGAGATCTCTTTGAAAGCAAACTGAAGAGGCTTGCAGGCGTGAAGGACAGTGGTCATTTTATGCCCGGACACGGTGGCTTCCTCGATCGTTTTGATTCTCTGTTGTTGGCGGTGCCTGTTATATGGATTTTCTGTATCTTGTTCATGTGACTTTCTTCATCGTCATTTGTTGCATCCTCTCGTTGGTCCTGTTGATCACATGGGCCAGATTCAATCCCTTTCTCGCATTCCTTATAGTTTCGATCCTGACGGGACTGCTGCTGGGCATCCCTCCCGCTAAGATCACGCAGTCTGTTCAAAAGGGCATTGGTGATACGCTCGGATCACTGGTCATCGTCATCGTGCTTGGTGCGATGCTGGGCAAATTGGTTGCGGAGTCCGGTGCTGCACAGAAGATCTCACAGGTGCTGATCCGGGCCTTCGGACAGAAGCATATCCAGTGGGCACTGATGGTGACGGGCTTTGTTGTGGGCATTCCTTTGTTCTACAATGTTGGATTTGTGCTGCTTGTGCCCCTGATATTTTCAATCGTCTACCAGCTGAAGTTGCCGGCGGTGTATGTAGGGCTTCCCCTGCTGGCAGCCCTATCCGTTACCCATGGATTTCTTCCACCACATCCGTCCCCTTCAGCATTAGTGGCACAATTCAATGCGAGCATGGGCCTTACCCTGCTATACGGCCTGATCGTTGCCGTGCCATCGATCATCCTGGCAGGCCCTGTATTCGCCCGCACGCTCAAACATATCGATGCAAAACCCCCGGACACCTTTCAACCGAAGCTGATACAGGACGACCGACTTCCGGGTACCGTCACTTGCTTCGTGGCATCCCTATTACCGGTGGTCCTCCTTGCACTGACGACCATACTCCCGCTTGTTTTTACCCTTGAAGGCCCAATGGCGGCATTCGTTTCCTTCCTTGCTGAGCCTTCCGTCGTGATGATCGTCGCCTTGTTGTATGCGACATTCGCACTTGGCACCGCCAATGGCATGCCGATGCAAAAGATCATGGATGCATATGTCGATGCCGTCAAGGACGTGTCTGTCATCCTCCTGATCGTGTCAGGTGCCGGAGCACTGAAACAAATTTTCACGGATAGCGGGGTAAGTGCAGAAATCGCATCCGTGATGGCATCGATGCACCTGCACCCGCTCATACAGGGATGGCTGATCGCTGCCATCATCCGGGTAGCCATGGGCTCTGCCACCGTGGCCGGACTCACCACTGCAGGCATCATTGCCCCTGTGATCCTGCAATCGGGCGTAGACCCTAACCTGATGGTATTGTCTGTTGGAGCCGGTAGCCTGATGTTCTCCCACGTTAACGACTCCGGTTTCTGGATGTTCAAGGAATATTTCAACCTCACCATCAAGGAAACCCTTCGTTCCTGGAGCCTCATGGAATCCATCGTGTCGGTCGTTGGACTCCTCGCCGTGCTGCTGCTGAACCTGATCATCCGTCAATGATCATACCTTTACATAAAATCACTGTATGACTCCGGAACAAAACCTCGCAAACCTGGACGAGACTTTACCCGTCATCCCGGTACCCAAAGCCATTTATAAGCCATGCCTCATAGACGGGAAATATCTTTACGTATCCGGGCATGTCCCCATTCGTCCTGATGGGACGCGGATCTCAGGAAAGGTCGGCCTCGATCTTTCATCTGATGAGGCACGGGATATTGCAAGGCTGGTAGGACTTTGCATCATCTCTTCTGTTCGCAACACTGTCGGAAGCCTTGACAAAGTGAAACGGGTCATAAAGGTTTTCGGTATGGTGAATGCCGTCCCTGATTTCGACCGGCATCCACATGTCATCAATGGCTGCAGCGAGCTGTTCGCTCAGATATGGGGTGATGACTATGGCGTAGGTACAAGGAGCGCTGTGGGTATGGGATCATTGCCCGATAAGGTACCCGTCGAAATCGAAGCCGTTTTCGAGCTTCATACCGAATCAGCAGAAATCGATGCCTAATGTCAAAATGGTATGAAATAGCGGATATTTCTTCGATTGACAGCCCCTGCCTTTTGGTATATCCCAAACGGGTGGCGCAGAACATCGGCAACATGGTGTCAATGGTGGGGGATCCGACAAGGCTTCGTCCACATATCAAAACGCATAAAACGGCAGAAGGGATCCACATGATGATGGATGCCGGCATCCGAAAGTTCAAATGCGCAACCATCGCAGAAGCTGAGCTATTGGGCATCTGCGGAGCTCCGGACGTCCTGATGGCATACCAGCCGCATGGCCCGAAACTGCAACGACTTATTCATCTGTTGGACAAGTTCCCCGAAACAGCATATGCTTGTCTTGTTGATAATCAATATTCAGCCGATCTGATGTCGGAGGCGTTTCTATCAGCCGGATATGATGTACCGGTGTACGTCGACCTGAATGTGGGGATGAACCGGACCGGCATGATCGCGGATGAACAGGTAGTGGATCTCTATCGTCATTGCTTCGAGCGCAAGGGGATCCATCCCGTCGGCCTGCATGCTTATGACGGACATCACCGCCAGACGGATCTTTCAGACCGAAAAACTGCATGTGATCTTTCCTTCGATGCTGTCAGCATCATACGGGAACGCATAACCGAATGTGGATTCCCAGAGCCTGTCGTCATCATCGGTGGGTCACCGACATTCCCGATACATGCGGCAAGACAGGGTGTGGATTGCAGTCCGGGTACGGGTATATTCTGGGACAAGTGCTATTCCGACCTTTGTCAGGAACCGCCATTCCAACCTGCTGCAGTATTGGTTACGCGGGTGATCTCACTGCCCACAGATACACGTGTCTGCCTCGACCTGGGTCATAAGTCCGTTGCCTCTGAGAATGAAATCGGAAAGCGAGTCTTTTTTCCGGACGCACCCACGCTCAGGCCGGTCTCGCAAAGCGAGGAGCACCTTGTCATGGAAGCCCCTGCAGGCCATGGATACAGGCCGGGTGACGTGTTGTACGGCATCCCTTACCATATCTGCCCGACCGTGGCATTGTACGAATCCCTTGTCGCGGTGGAGGATGGAAAGGTGTCAGGTGAGTGGAAAGTGATCGCACGCGCCAGGAGGCTGAGCGTCTGACCAGTGATCTAAAATTCTTCAAGCATATGTTCAGTATCGATATCCATTTAGACCTTTCCATGAATGCCATGGAGTGGAATCGGGATCTTCGGTTACCCGTTGCCGATATCAATGCGCGCGAACGAGGACGCACCGACCTCCCCGGACGTGGTGGTGTCACGGTTTCCTTTCCGGAGATGAGAAAAGGGAGGACGGGTTTTGTCGTGGCGACACAGATAGCACGCTATGTGGCGCCCGATAACCCACTCAGCGGATGGTATTCTCCCGAACAGGCCTGGGCCCATACACAAGGCCAGCTGGCATGGTACCGCGCGATGGAGGAAGTCGGGGAAATGACCATGATCGCAGACCTGGAGGGATTTGAAAGGAATCTCTCCCGTTGGTCGGAAGAAACAGATGGTCATGATCAAATCCCGATCGGATATATGTTGAGCCTCGAAGGAGCGGATTCTTTGGTGACGCTTCAACACCTGGAGAAGGCTTATGCATACGGACTGCGAGCAGTCGGTCCTGCACATTACGGCCCGGGTAGATATGCCAACGGGACGGATTCTTCAGGCAGGATGGGACAGGAAGGAATATCGCTTTTGCGTGAAATGGATAACCTTCATATGATACTTGACGTGACGCATCTGTGCGACGATGCTTTCTGGCAGGCACTCGATGTCTTCAAAGGACCGATATGGGCCAGCCATAATAATTGCCGATCCATCGTTGACCACAACCGTCAGTTCAGCGACGAACAGCTGAAGGCACTCATCGAACGTGGCGCCATCATCGGTGCCGCCATGGACGCCTGGATGATCGTCCCGGGATGGAAAAAGAAAATATCAGACCCGGTCGGTATGAACTGCAGCCTGGAAAAGCTCATCGATCACATGGATCATATCTGCCAAATGGCAGGTGATGCATCGCATATTTGCATCGGCTCAGACCTTGATGGCGGGTTTGGTAAGGAACAGTGTCCGTATGATATATCAACGATCGCTGACCTCCGGAAGTTCCCCGAACTGCTTTCCGCAAGGGGCTATGCAGAGGATGATGTCATTTCAGTCATGCATGGGAATGTCACTGCATTTCTCAGAAAGGCCTGGTCCTGACCCTTAGTTCAAATGAAGCGATCATTCGATCACTCACTCATGCGTACGTAACAGATCCCGGATCTTTTCTCCGCTTCACTGAGTCGGGGTTCTTTCAGGCCATGGTCGGAGAATATGATGATATCATGTTCTTTCGGCGTCACCAAAACCGCTGCTGTGATCAGTGAATCAGCATAGGCAAGCTGCTCCTTCATTGAAACTCCGGATGAATGGAATGTCAGGAAATGCAGCATGGTGAAATTTTTTTCGGATCTGACCTCATCCATCCTTCGCTTGTATCCTGCGAGCATTCGACCATTGTAGCTTTTTATATTGGGTTCAGTCGACTTTCCGTATCCCATATGCTGGATATAAAGATCGTCGAAGAGCGATCTGAAATTCGTCCGCTTCCAGTATGAAAGGTCGAGATCGTTGCTGATCTCCTTTGAAAATATGAATGAAAACCATGCTGATTCATATCCCCTTGAAAGTTCCCTGAATGATGATCTTGCGAATGCATCCTGCACCAGATCCAATTCTGTCTCACTGCCCCGGATCCCGAATGATTCTTGTTCATTGCTGAAAACCGCCCCGAAGAGAAGATTTGATACCGAGATCGGAGTCGACGTGTACCGGCTCCTGTGCACTCGTTTGACAAAGCCCTCAAGCTTGTTTGGCAGACCCGGGCGAATCCCGTAATATTTTAAAAGAATACTGTCTGACGGATATCCATCGGATAGAATAAGGGTCATGCCTTTCCCTTTTTTCAGGCTGGTGGTCAGCGATTCAAAAACGCCGTTTTGGGGTTTTGGGTCGATGTTGAAATTTTTCGTTTCGCTGGAAGATATAAGCAGATAAATACAAATGAAAATGGAATTCATCCCAAGGAAACGCGTCCAGACCTCTGATGCACCAAGCCTGTGAATGAAAATCATAATGGATGATATGAATATAAGCATGACCCATCGGATCTGAAAATGCCTGGCCATGTCGGGAATGATCATCTCATCCGTCAGGACCATGGCAGTCGCAATGGTCACATAGATGAATATCTTCAGGTTCTTGTTGTCATGAGGTCTGATCTTCTTCGCAGCGAAGCTGACGATGAGGATCAACAACAATTTAACGGCAATGAAACTGTCGAAACGAAGAAATACGAGATGAAGAAATGAATACAAAAAAGTAATGATCCCTGTATCATTTTTTTTCAGCCAGGTAAAGGATCCTTTCATGATGCACTTGGATTTTTTTTATGATGCGGTGGTGTCGCATAAGTGCGATCTCGAAATCTTCCTGACTTTCCGGATGGGGATAGTTCGGATTTCTGATCAGTTGATATCTTGGATCATCCACACCAATATACTCGATCAGCAGGAAGCCTCCCGGCAAGGAAAGGGAATGGAAATACTCCACTATCCTTTCAAAGGATAGGTTCTCCTCGTGCATCATATGGTGAATGATACCAAGGGCGATTGAAAGGTCACTGCTCCTGGCCAATCTGCCTGAAAGCCCATCAATGGACCCATCGAAGCCAAGGGGAGGTGTGAGTTGCAGAATATTACTGAAGACAGGTATGATGGAATTTTTCTTCGAGCGTGCATAGAGGGAATCCGAAGCCGATGGGTCGGATTCGATGCCGATGAATGTCATCTCAGGAAATTCACCGGCAAGAACCTCCGTGAGATGTCCGTTACTGGCGCCGAAATCCACGGCAGTCCTGACTTTTTCACGGATGATCGAAACACATTCCCTTATGGCTTGTGTTTTGGTCTCAAGGTATCCGTCATCTATGATGGTTCCATCGTAGTAGTCATCCCAGCGGGTCTTGCGCTTTTGTTGTTTCAGTGACTTTATGAAGTCCAGCATGAACGCCAGGTTGTACTCAAGGTTTTTATTTCCGGGGGTGGTCTTTGCATTGATATCCTTCAGGGATCTTTTTGCAGAAAGTGTCAGTGCAGACCGGATCAGCTGATACCTGACTGAAAATCTTGTGCTTGCTGGTGGTGCGTAGTTGAACTGCCAACCCTTTTCCTGCATCACCGGGATGAGGGTCTGCGGCACGGAAAGCGGATGGTTTGACAGATAAAGCAGCGGATAGGCATAATCCTTTATGAACTGCAGATAGGCTCTCCACTTTTCATCATGCTTCCTGACAAGAGATCCATGGTCGATGAAGATGAATCTATCATTACCCAGGTAGGTGATATTCGATGGATTCGCATCCGAGAACCACCATCCTTGTTTTGACAACATCGAGACCCATTCCAGATAATGTATGGCAGAATCCCTGAATTGCCCGAAGGTCCATTCAAAGTAATAATTCATGAAATCGACTTTCTTCACTTCATGAAGTCCTTCTGCAGCCAGTCCGGAAACGTGTGGAAAAATCTTCAGATCGTTATAGACATCCGCAGCATGGATCAGTTTACGGAATATCTTTTCCCTTGCAGCATCCATGTAAACACCCGATTCCGGATCCTTATAGCTGGATTTAACTGGATCCATTTTTCCGGAAGATATGCCTGATGAACGTCAGAATATGATTCCTGAAAACAAGCACAGCACCGGCAACGGAAGTGATGACCTGTGCTAATAGAAAACCTGAACCTGGATCTACATAGAGGAGTACCATAGTTGTTTGATTGGATATTGGTTTAAATGGATGGTTCCAAAACGAATATATTCTTATTAAATTGAATGACATTAAAAAAATCATCATCTCTTAAGCGCTGATACTTAGATGGACAATGCAGCACGATGGTTTAATCCGTACAAGAAAAAAAATCTTCCGTGAGCGGTCATTAGGGCTGAAGGCCTCAACAGGAATGGCATAAATACATACCTTTATGTCATGATAATTCATAAGGAAGGATATGCCAGTATAGCCATTACAGGTATTGTTTGTTTGCTGGCAGGATTCATTGCATATTATTTTCTGTCAGCTGGACACCCGTTCATTTACTGGTCGCTGATCATCCTTTTACTGGCTTTTTTCCTGTTCATCGTCTCTTTTTTTCGTGTGCCGGCAAGGGTACAGACCCGGGATGCATCTTCTGTCATTGCACCGGCTGACGGGAAAGTCGTCGTCATAGAGGAGATCCATGATGAGGAGTATTTCGGGGATGCCCGTGTACAGGTGTCGATATTCATGAGTCCATTGAATGTGCATGTCAACAGGAATCCGATCGATGGGGAGGTTCTTTACAGCCAGTATCACAAGGGGAAATACCTGGTGGCATGGGATCCGAAGTCATCAACGGAAAATGAACGGCACAGTGTCGTGATCCGCAATGAGAAAGTGACCATTCTTGTCAAGCAGATAGCGGGCGCATTGGCGAAACGAATCGTCAATTATCTTGACCCGGGACAACAGGTGGTGCAGAACGGGGAGATGGGATTCATCAAATTCGGCAGCCGCGTCGACCTGCTGCTGCCTCCGGGTACGGATATCAAGGTCAGGCTCGGAGAGGTCGTCAAAGGCGGTGTCACGGTCATCGCCAGCTTATGAATATGTACTGACCTCCGGTAATTTTTCCCCTTATTCTTCGTTCTTGTATTTTACGAGTCAAGAACAATAATCAGATATCAACCTTATGCGCATCACGATCGTAGCCGGTGCAAGACCGAATTTCATGAAGATAGCGCCCATCATGCATGAGATCCATGCTGTGAATGAGCAAGGGGCAGGCTTGCAGGTACGGCTGGTACATACCGGGCAGCATTACGATAAGAAGATGTCTCAGGATTTCTTTGATCAACTCGGGATCCCTGAGCCGGATGCAAACCTCGCAGCTGGCGGTGGATCACAGGCCGCACAAACGGCTGCGATCATGGTCGGTTTTGAGCAAGACCTTATCGATCATCCGGCTGATCTTGTCGTTGTTGTCGGAGATGTGACGTCAACCATGGCCTGTGCCATCGTGGCCCAAAAGCTGCAGACAAAGGTGGCACATGTGGAGGGCGGTATCCGAAGTGG
>JBIKIB010000102.1:0-10659 GCA_044361845.1 Chitinophagaceae bacterium
GAGTCCTTTTTCAGTCAGTTCTTTTGCTGCATACCCGCCGGATATACCGGAGCCGACAACAATAGCATCGTAGACATTAGTTTCTGGCATATGGATAAGTTACGTGTGAAAATTCTCTGAAGATTGTCTGAGACGATCATCAGTTTTGTTTCGGGTTATGGTGGTGTCAACGTTCTTGAAAGGTAGCACAGATTGGGGAGGGATGTCATCAGATGTCGCAAATTTCTATTCCCTTTTTGAGGGCAGCAAGTTTGTCTGTCCATGACGGGATGAATTCCTGGGCGACATAGCCTTTGTATCCTGTTTGTAAGATCGCTTGCATGATGGCCGGGTAATAGAGTTCCTGGGTATTGTCGATTTCATTGCGTCCTGGAACGCCACCGGTGTGGTAATGTCCGATATATTGATGATTGTTCTTGATGGTTCTGATCACATCTCCTTCGTCTATCTGCATGTGGTAAATATCATAGAGCAGTTTGAAATTAGGGGATCCGATACGTTTTGCGAGTTCGACGCCCCAGGAAGTCCTATCGCAATGATAATCCTGGTGGTCGACCCTGCTATTGAGTAGTTCCATCACGAGTACTACGTTATGCTTCTCGGCCAGGTTGATCACTTGTTTCAGACCATCTGTACAATGTCGCCATCCTGTTTCATCATCCTTTCCTCTTCTATTTCCGGAAAAGCATATCAGGTTTGTGTAGCCAGCTTTAGCTACTATGGGAATCATTTCGCTATAATTCCGAATGAGTTGAGGGTGAAAGGTTGTGTCATTCCAACCGTCAACCAAATTGATTTCCGCGCCATTGCACATGGAGGAATCCAGGGAGTATTTTTTGAGTGTGGGCCAATCTTTCGGACCAACAAGGTCGATGGCGGAGATGCCCATTGTTTTTGCTGCGTAGCAGAATTCTTCCAACGGAATGGAATTGTAGCACCAACGGCAGACGGCGTGTCGGATATTTCCTTTTCGTGCGGGTATTTGATTTTCCATAATATCGAATGAACTGAAGCCACTGATTGTCATTGAACCCAGCAAAATGCTTCTGATAGCCTCTCTGCGCGAATGATTCAGCATGGGTGGTTGTTGAGGTATGAAGATAAATAAAGTATGGCAATCGAGTTGGGCCATAAAAACAGATTCTAAAAATTTGGACGCTATGATAAGTTTGTATAGTTTCCGAGATAGATAAATTCTTTTACCAAAACCTTACTGCAATGAGTCAACCGATCAATGCAAATCGCCTTTTCCTGGCAAGCTGTTTTGCCCTCATCACGACAGCATTTTCTTTCAGCATCAGGGCTGGAATCCTCACCCAGCTTGGCAGCGAATTGAATCTTGATACCGTTCAACTTGGACATATCAACCAAATGTGGTTCCTCGGATTCCCGATTTCCATGATTCTGGGAGGCATTTTTTACTCTAACATTGGCCCGAAATTGATCATGCAAGTGGCATTTGTAGCACACGCCATTGGAATTCTGCTGACGATTTATGCGACTGGTTATGAGACCTTGTTGGTGTCTACCCTGTTGATCGGATTAGGGAATGGTTGTACGGAAGCGGCTTGTAATCCGATGATCGCAGATTCATATTCCGGTTTGGAGTTCAACAAAAAAATGAATCGTTTCCATATGTGGTTTCCCGGAGGCATTGTGTTGGGTTCTCTCATTTCGAAGTTCATGACGGATTCGGGATTGCCTTGGCAGGCGCAGATCTGGGTGATCATCATTCCTACGGTGATTTATGCTATATTATTTTTTGGGCAGTCATTCCCCAAGCCTAGGATCGCAGAAAGTTCAGCATTGGACAATTTGAAGGCCATGATGAATCCTTTATATTTATTCATGGCTGCATGTATGGCCCTTACGGCCATTTCTGAATTTGGTCCCCAGCAGTGGGTTGGGCCCATTCTGGCAAAGGCGGGCGCGAGTCCTATGCTGATTCTTGCTTTGGTAACGGGGCTGATGGCGGTCGGAAGATATTTTGCGGGTCCGTTGATTGAAAAACTCAACACAGTTGGCGTACTGCTGGGATCTGCGGTATTTGGTGTGATCGGAATTTATATGCTCAGTACGATGAGCGGATCTATGTTATATGTTGCCGCGGTGTTTTATGCTTTGGGTATCTGTTATTTTTGGCCTAACATGCTTGGATACATCAGTGAAAACCTTCCAAAGACCGGAGCTTTAGGTTTATCAATCCTTGGCGGAATCGGAATGTTTTCTTCATCGATATTCCAGCCGGTCATTGGCAGATGGATCCAGGAGAACAAAGTTGTTGCAGAGGCTAAGGGATTGGTGGGGGATGCTGCTGACCTTGCAGCTGGTCAGTCGACGCTTTCGAATATCATGTTGTTTCCTATGATTCTGATCGTGGCGTTCTTGTTTTTATATTTCTTCGGGAAAAAGCTCAAACAAGCGTAGTGGATCGGTTAACTATTTTTCTTAGAGGGGGCGGAAGTCCCCTCTTTTTTTTATTTTAGGGTCGCATTCTGTCAGAAAAAATCTCAATCAAAAAATTATGAATCGCAAACTTCGTATGGGTATGGTAGGTGGGGGCAAAGACGCCTTCATAGGTGCAATTCACAGGATCGCCGCAAATATGGACGGACTGATAGAACTGGTCTGTGGGGCACTCAGTATCAACCCTGATATTGCTAGGGACTCCGGCCATTCACTTTTTCTTCCGGAAGACAGGATTTACCTCACGTTTGAGGAGATGATCAAAAAGGAGAGCGAGCTTCCTATTGATAAGCGTATGGATTTCGTGACCATTGTTACGCCCAATTTTGCGCATTTCGCTCCAGCTATGATGGCACTTGATCATGGTTTTCATGTGGTCATTGAAAAGCCCATTGCATTCACCCTTAACGAAGCCCGGCAATTGAAAGAGAAACTCAATGAGACGGGTTTGATTCTTTGCCTAACACATACGTATTCAGGATATCCGATGGTGAAACAAGCCAAAGCCATGGTGCGTGAAGGTGTTTTCGGCAAGATACGAAAGGTCTATGTTGAGTATCCTCAAGGTTGGCTCAGCAGGCTTTCCGAGAGGGAAGGAAATGCACAGGCTGCGTGGCGCACAGATCCCAAGCGTTCCGGCAAGAGCGGTTGTATGGGTGATATAGGTACCCATGCGGCACATCTGGCCGAGTATGTAACTGGGTCTCACATTTCAAAGATATGCGCAGATCTCAATGTGATGGTTGATGGTCGTGCTTTAGATGATGATGGCGGGGTGCTTTTGCGATTCGATAATGGGGCGACCGGGATGTTGATGGCCACGCAGGTTGCTGCAGGAGAAGAAAACGACATTAAAATAAGGGTATATGGAGAAAAGGGTGGTCTTATCTGGACACAGCAGGATCCTAACACGTTACTTGTACGCTGGCTTGATCAACCCGCTCAGATCTATCGTGCAGGAGGAAACTATGGTGACAGGTTGTCTTCCTTTGCGACGCATAATTGTCGGACTCCCGGTGGTCACCCTGAAGGATATCTGGAAGCATTCGGAAATATTTACCGGAATTTTGCACTTACGCTGTCGGCCCGTTTGGATGGAATGATGCCGACGCCGGAAATGCTGGATTTTCCTCAGGTTGATGAGGGTATTCGGGGTATGGCTTTCATAGATAACGTGGTCAAGTCCGGTTTGTCTGCCGAAAAATGGACGGACCATTCGTTTTAAGATCTCCGTTTATGAATTGTACAACGCAACTATTGTATTTGCGCATTTCAATGTTCACAAAATAATTAACATGCAGACAATAAAAGGTCCGGGCTTATTCCTTGCCCAGTTCATGGGTGACAAGCCTCCTTTCAACAATTTGAAATCCATTTGTTTATGGGCCGAGACGCTGGGGTTTGCCGGGGTTCAGATACCGACCTGGGATCCCCGTTGCATAGACCTACAGCGGGCTGCGGAGAGCCAGGCTTATGCTGATGAGATCAGGGGTATTGTTGAATCGTGCGGGTTGCAAATCACGGAGCTTTCCACGCATTTGCAAGGCCAGCTTGTTGCTGTACACCCGGCCTATGATGATCAGTTTGATGGGTTTGCGCCGGAATCTGTCAGGGGAAATAGTAAAGCCCGGACGGAATGGGCTGTTCAGCAGCTGAAATGGGCAGCGAGGGCTTCCAGAAACTTAGGTCTTGACGCACATGCCACTTTTAGTGGTGCATTATTGTGGCATACTGTATATCCATGGCCGCAAAGGCCAGCCGGCCTTGTTGAGACAGGATTCAGGGAGCTCGCGAATCGTTGGAGACCGATTTTAGATGTGTTCGATGAAAATGGAGTGGATTTGTGTTATGAAATCCATCCAGGTGAAGATCTTCATGACGGAATTTCTTATGAGATGTTTTTGGAGAAGGTTGACAATCATCCACGGGCCTGTCTTTTATATGATCCCAGTCATTTTGTGCTTCAGTGTTTGGATTATAAGGCATATATCGACCATTATCATGAGCGCATCAGGATGTTTCATGTGAAGGATGCGGAATTTAATCCATCGGGAAAGCAGGGTGTATATGGTGGTTATCAGGGATGGGTAGATCGTGCCGGCAGGTTTCGGTCATTGGGAGATGGGCAGGTCGATTTCAAATCGATTTTCAGTAAGTTGGCTGCTTATGACTATAAAGGGTGGGCTGTGCTTGAATGGGAATGTGCTTTAAAACATCCGGAGGATGGTGCGGCAGAAGGTGCGGTGTTCATAAAGGACCACATCATCCGTGTTACAGAGAAGGCTTTTGATGATTTCGCGGGTGGCGGCAGTGATGAAAAATTAAACCGAAAGGTACTTGGACTCGAATAAAACATTACGACATTTGTAGTCAGAAAAAACAAATCGGAAAAAAATGAAAAAGACATTATTTGTAATGTTCCTGGCAGCAGGAATTTATGCGTGTGGTGGTTCAGAGGAGCTCGAAAAGAAGCCGATCAGCACCAATGAAGAGAACAAGAATAGCCAGATCGGGGGAGAAGCACCTGCAGCGGCCCCAGTTGCTGCAAAAGCGGATGCTCCTGTTGTTGCTGTGGATTCCAAGAAGGAAGCCGCTCCTAAAGGTAAGGATGGTCTTGCGTTGATTGAAGGATCTGATTGCCGTACCTGCCATAAGAATGATGCGAAACTCATTGGCCCGGCATATAATGAAGTTGCCAAGAAATATCCCAACAACGAAAAAAATGTGAAGATGCTCGCTGAAAAGATCATTCAGGGTGGAATGGGAAACTGGGGTGAAATTCCCATGGCAGCGCATCCTAACATCACCCAGGAAGATGCAGAAGCAATGGTGAAATACATCCTTTCCATAAAGTAATCCACAAATGAAAAAAGTCATTCTCCTTATTGTTACGATTTCAATGCTGTCATCCTTTGACGTGAAGGACAGCGATATATCAATTCCCACTCTTCACTCCTCGATTGAGCGGGAAAGAAACCCTGGTCATAAGCAAGCAAAGGCAGAGGAGAAGAGCAAAAAGAAGGGAGGATGGAAGGATCTTTTCGATGGCCGTACAAAGAAAGGCTGGCATATTTATCTGAACAAGAGCGATGGTTCAGCATGGAAAGTAGTGGATGGTATGCTGATGCTTGATCCCATTAAAAAGGATGGAAAGACGATCGGTGGTGGTGATATCATCACGGACGCGACATATGAGAATTATCATTTCAGCATTGAATGGAAGGTTGCCGCTAAGGCTAATAGCGGTATCATATTCAATATCAAGGAGGATCAGAAGTATGAGCATACATGGCATACCGGAATGGAGATGCAAGTACTCGACAATGATGGCCATCCTGATGGTAAGATCAAAACGCATAGGGCTGGCAATTTATATGACCTTATCGCTGGACCTGATGAGCCTGTAAAACCTGTTGGTGAGTGGAATAAGGCCGAAATCATCTTATATAAGGGGAATCTTGAACTCCGAATGAATGACCAGAAGGTCGTATCAACAACCCTTTGGGACGACAACTGGAAGGCACTTGTAGCCGGAAGTAAGTTCAAGAGTAAGAAGGATTTTGCCACATTCACATCTGGGCATATTGGTATTCAGGATCATGGCGACAAGGTTTGGTTCCGAAATATCAAGATCAAGAAGTTGAAGTGAACCGGCCTTTAGGCCGAAAGACTTTACCGCGGGAAACGTCATCTGGATAAGATGTCGTCGTCCTGCGGTTTTTTTATGTTCGTAATGAGACTTCACTTATATTTAAAACATCATTTAATTCAGAGGGAATGAAACAAATTAACATCTTCTTGATTGCATTCATGCTTATTGGTCATTTTGTATTTGGACAGTCACCCAACACCCTAAGTCAAAAGGAAAAGAAGCAGGGTTGGGAGCTGCTTTTTGATGGACAGTCCACCAACGGCTGGCATTCCTTTAAAAAATCCACCATTGGAGAGGCTTGGAAAGTCAAGGATGGTGCATTGTGGTTGGATGTCTCAGAAGAAAAAGGTCGCGGAGATATTGTCAGTGACCGTTCTTTTGGAGACTTTCATTTTACTTTTGATTGGCGGGTAGCACCAAAAGCCAATAGCGGAATCATCTTTCTTGTTCAGGATCGTGAGCCGTACGATGCCACCTGGCATACAGGGCCGGAGTATCAACTTATCGATAATGACAATTATCCGTCAAACCTAACAGCAAAGCAAACTTCAGCATCTTTATATGATCTGATCGCTTGTCCGAAGGAATATCTGAGGCCTGCGGGTGAGTGGAATACGGGTGGCATCAAGCTTAAAAAGGGGAAGCTTGAATTGTATGTGAATGGTAAACTTGCCGTTTCGACAACATTGTGGGATGAGGAGTGGCATAAGCTGGTGTCGGGCAGTAAGTTTGTATCGGAAAAGGATTTTGCGAAGCAACGCAGTGGTCGGTTTGCCATACAGGATCATGGCGGTGAGGTCATGATGCGTAATATGAAGGTCAGGTCACTTTGATGAAATAAACTTTACATAATTTTTCATATGAAACTGAAACGTCTGTCAATTTGGATGTGTCTGCTTATATCGCTGACATTTTTGTTTTCGGCTACACGTAAAGATCCTCAACCCCGGATACTTGTTTTTTCAAAGACAGCAGGCTTCCGCCATGGCTCCATTGCTGCAGGCATCGCTGCCATTCAAAAACTTGGTAGAGAGAATGGCTTTAGGGTCGATACCACAGAAAACGCTACAAGATTCAATGAGGATACACTTCGTTTATACAGCACAGTAATATTTCTGAATGCTACCGGAGATGTGTTGAATGCCAATCAGCAGGCTGATTTTGAACGATATATACAGGCGGGTGGTGGTTATGTGGGTATCCATGCAGCCGCAGACTGCGAATACGGATGGCCATGGTATGGCAGGCTTGTTGGGGCGTATTTTAAAAGCCACCCAAAGATTCAAAAGGCAGCCCTCAAAGTGGTGGATAAGAGTCATCCTAGTACCATGCATTTGCCAGATGTTTGGGAGCGTTCTGATGAGTGGTATAATTTCAAGAAGATCCCTGATCAAAAAGATGTCAATGTCCTGATCCGCATTGATGAAAAATCATATCAGGGAGGGGAAAATGGGGAAGACCATCCGATGGCCTGGTATCATGAATATGATGGTGGGCGTGCTTTTTACACGGAATTAGGTCATACGGATGAATCCTTTTCGGATCCGAACTATCTGAAGCATATACTCGGTGGCATCAGATATGCCATTGGGGAGAACAAGGCGTTGAATTACAGCAAATCAACCTCGATGAAAGTGCCCGATGAGGATCGGTTCACAAAGAACATGCTTACTGGTGGATCATTCGATGAGCCAACGGAAATGGCGATACTGCCAAACCTTGACATCATCGTAGTACAACGCAAGGGCGAGATCATCTTCTATAATAGCAAGACAAAATCAGTCTCGCAGGCCGGTAAACTCAATGTCTATCACAAAGCCAGTGTGAAAGGGGTAAACGCGGAAGAGGGACTGATGGGTATTGCAGCCGATCCGGATTATAAGAACAACCATTTTGTGTACATGTTCTATGCGGCTCCTGATACATCCATGAACAGGCTCTCCCGGTTTGTTTTCAAGAACGGAGTGTTTGAGCCTGCATCGGAGAAGATCATCCTGGAATTATTTTCTCAGAGGCAGATCTGTTGTCATACTGGCGGGTCTTTGGCATTTGGCCCTGATGGCCTGTTATATCTTTCTACGGGGGATAATGCGACGCCTTTCAATCAGCCGGTTGGGTTCAAAAACAATGGTTTCGCACCGATCGACCACCGGCCCGGACTGGAGCAGTATGATGCATCCCGTTCATCTGGCAATACAAATGATTTAAGGGGTAAGATCATCCGCATCCGAGTGAAGCAAGACGGAACCTACGAAATTCCGGAAGGAAATTTGTTCCGTCCGGGAACGGCATCGACAAAACCGGAGATATATGTCATGGGTAATCGAAATCCTTACCGGATATCGATCGATCGGAAGACTGGTTTTCTTTATTGGGGTGAGGTTGGTCCTGATGCGGGTAATGACAGTATTGGTATTCGGGGACCAAGAGGATATGATGAACTCAACCAGGCTCGTAAGGCAGGTTTTTTTGGTTGGCCATTCTTTGTTGGAAACAATTTTCCATACCATGCTTATGACTACATGTCGGGAAAGACCGGGGCTATTTTTGATCCCAGGAAACCCATCAATATTTCTCCGAATAACACCGGTCTTCGTGAGCTTCCACCTGTGAGTCCGGCATTCATTTGGTATCCTTATGCTGCGTCCCCTGATTTTCCTGAAGTGGGTACTGGCGGACGAAATGCAATGGCTGGCCCTGTTTATCATGCTGAATTTTACCCTCCGTCAACCCGATTTCCGGATTATTTCAATGGGAAGCTTTTCTTTTATGATTGGATAAGGGGTTGGATCAAGATCGTATCGATGGATACTGAGGGTAATTATGAGAAAATGGAACCCTTTATGCCCAATACAAAACTGAATTCACCGATCGATATGGAGATGGGTCCTGATGGTCGGTTATACATCCTTGAATACGGTAATGGCTGGTTCACAAAAAACAATGATGCCGGTCTGGCACGGATTGATTACAATGGAGGCAACCGAGCACCTGTAGCCCGCATAAAAATCAATAAGACCAGTGGAACAGTACCATTGACGGTGAAAGCATCTGCGGCCGGATCAAAGGATTCCGACAAGGATGCTTTAAGCTATATATGGCATTTTGGTAGTGGTCAGCTTCGGGAGAGCAAATCAGCTGATGCTGCATTTACTTTCAGCAAGCCAGGGGCGTATCCGGTATTTGTTGAAGTGAAGGATAGCAAAGGTGCTGTGACCCGAAGTGAGACCAAGATGGTTTATGCAGGCAATGAAGAGCCAAAGGTCAGTATCACTTTAGATCCGCCGGCCGGGTTTTATTTTGCCGGAAAGCCTGTGCATTATACCGTAAGGGTAACCGATAAGGAGGATGGAAGTACGGACAAAGGTGGTATTGATCCAGGGAGTCTCAATGTGAAAGTTGACTATCTCAGTAGCCCTGATAAGGCGCAGGTATTGGGTCATCAGGCATTCAGCAGCATCGCAGAGGGTCGAAATCTTGCCGCAACCCTTGATTGCAAGACTTGTCACAAGGAAAATGAGAAGTCTATCGGTCCTTCCTATGAGATGGTTGCTTCTAAATATGCCAAGGACAGTAAGGCCCGCTCCTATCTGACAAATAAGATCATTAAGGGTGGCAGTGGTGTTTGGGGTGAAGTACCCATGGCAGCACATCCGGATCTGAAAGAGTCCGATGCATCGTTGATCGTTGAATACATATTATCCGTCGGGAAAGATAAAGCCAATCCCAGTCTTCCCCGTACTGGGAAAATTGTGCCTACGGCCACGGATGCTGCGGGCAGTAAAATGATGCAGATCAGCGCCAGTTATACAGATAGGGGTGCTCCAAAAGCACGTCCATTGACAGGTTTCAACACGCTGGTGCTGATGGCACCAATGTTGAGTGTTGCTGATAGCAAGGCTTCAGAAAGTATGACCATCCGTGAAGTGGCAAAAGTCAAGGTTGCAAGGGTCGATGGTCAGGGAGGTTGGATCATGTTTGATGCCATCAATCTGAGGCTTGTGAAGGAAGTGGAACTCACCTATATTGTTCCGGATAAGCTTCTGGTCGGTTATGTTGTGGAGTGGTTCGCTGACAGGCTTGATGGAACCAAACTTGGTGAGACGACCATAGGTCCTGGAGGTGCAACGGGAAATAACACCGTGAAAGTGCCGCTGCAAAATATCACATCGGTCCCAATAAAACTTTATGTACGTGCCCGTAAAGTGAATCCGCAGGAAACGAAACAATTCTCCATACAAAGCGTAAGATTCATTGCTGACTAGAAGTTGTGCGTTTGGAGTGCTTTCGCAGGATGATCAGGTTCAGACCGAGTGCAAGCATCACAATCAAAAGGCCGCCGAATTCCCTGGTATTTTCTATCCATGGTTTGGCGGCCTTCATCGTTTGCACCAGGTTTTCAGCGTGGTGTTCTTTTGCCCAAGATACCACACCATCGCGGGTGATAAAAAGCCATGAAGCATGCAGGCAACAATAAATGATACCGGCTATCAATGCCTTTGGGAAAATATGTCCCAAGGATAAAAAAAGGCATAACCCAG